>CALDGX010000233.1 GCA_937941715.1 uncultured Chloracidobacterium sp.
CGTTCCGACGGCAGCATCCGGAAGCTTAGTTCCGCAATCGGCGCAAAACCTATTGTTGCCAAGATTTGGTGCTTTACAGTTTGGACAAAGCATAGTTTCTAATTCTCACGATTAAACTGACGCCGCTCGGATGGCACAGTTCCTACATTTGATCCTTCATTGTCTTCGGTTTCACGGCCTTTTTCTTTTGGTTCCGTTCCCACGGCTCGGAATTTTTGAAATTGTATGTGTCGGGATTGAACAGGTCCGATGCCGCCTGACAGCCCATAGACGGCAGTACGGTCCCGACAACCAAAACGGCCAGGGCGATCTTCGCTAGTATTCGCTTGTTCATATGATCTCGCTCGCTTTTTGATCTAGTTAAAGGTCTCCGTATTGCCTTTCGAATCGGTCAGGTCAAGGATCGTGCCATTGTTCCGCAACCGATAAGTGTATACATCGACGCTGCCGGAAACCGTTATCGTCATTTTTCCTGGCGTAAGCGAGAATGTTCCGCTTGCACCGCCCGAACCGCCGATGAAATTGACCGCGCCATTCCAACCTGAATTGGATTTCCGAACCGACATGAATTCGATCTGGTCGCTCGGATTGTTGATGTTCGTCCAGATATGCGAGGCAAGAATATTGCCGTCATTTTGAGCGGTCGTGTTGGTCTTTCCTTTGGTCAGAATTACCTTCGTCCCGTTATCGTCGATCTCGATCTTGCTGCCGCCGCCCGTCACCTTATAAGCAAGGATCGCATTAACGCCCGCCGCGTTGAGTTGTATCGTTTTGTTCGGAAATACGACATAGTCGCCGATCACAGAATTTGAGCCGTCGGTGATCTTCCCTTCAAATTTGTCGTCCTTTTTGCTGGCATAGCTGAACGACCAGTTCGCAAAACTTCCGTTAACATCAACGTCCCATGTGCCTTCGAAGGGATTCGAAGTTTTCGCTGAAGTTGCCGCCGGAGCTGCTGAATTGCCGGCGGGATTATTCTGAAGCACTACAACGTCCTTCGAGCTTTCCTCGGTCATCGGGTCCGAAGCCGGATCTGACCGCGAGGTGCGAGATTTTTTCTCGCCCGGACAGCCCGTCAGCGGCAATACGATCGCAAAAGCCAAAAGTAAAAACAGAAAATTTCGCATAACTTTGTTGTCGTTCGTTTTCATTTTTCGGTTCTCCACAGTTCTCTGATCTCCTCTATTGCTCACGCTCCTCGACACGCGGAGGGGTCGCCTTTGGCCGCGGAAGATCTTCGCTTTGAACTTCGGTCCTCGGAGCGGGTGCGGGCTGCTGTTTCGGCGCAGACCCGGCTCGGATCATTTTTGATGTCAAGCCTTTGTTGCCGTAATAGGTGACTGTCTGTCCGTCGGGCGAGACCGTGACCTTGAAAGTCTTGTTCTCAACGCCATTGGTAAAAAACTTAATAACATCCTCGCGGGTTACCACGTACTTTGCCGGTTCGTCCTGGGTATCATTGACGAAAAACGTATAAGTACCTACGAAGGTGTCGCCCTCGGCCTTTGGCATGCTGAATTCGATAGCTACAAGGTCTTCGGTTCCGGTCGTCGTTTCCCAACGGCCAACGATCGCTTTCGCCTTTCGCTCGATCTCGGCAATAGGATCAGTCCCGTCGCCGGACTCAACGTCTGCCTCAGATACAGTTTGTTGAGCTAAAAGCCCGTCCTCGACCGCTTCCTCTTCTGTCGCCTCGACCAGATCGGCCGCGTTAGGGTCGACAGGCCGTTCGCCGGGATCGGACTCGAGATTCGGCTTGTCGCGCTTTACGACCTTGAGCTGCTTTTTCGGGGCGTTCTTTCCGGGATCTAAAAAGACCGACAATTCCCGACATCCTGATACCCCCGCTAAAAGAGCCAGGATCATGAGACATCGTAGAGCGTTGATCGGTTTTTGTTGGAACTTGGTTCTAAACATAATTACTCTGGGTTTTGCTCGAAAGCCATCAGTGTTGAAGATGATCGAGCCTTCAAATTACTGACACTTGATCAGGCACGATTGCTGCTTCGCTCTGCAGATCGATTCCGGGTCCGGATTTTGGCGATAGTCGGCCATACACTGGTCATAGACCTGATAGCACTTTTTGTCGCAATCGACCGGCTTCTTGGCGGCCTTTGGCGCGGGAACTGCGGTCGGGCTTGCGGCCGGCTGCGAGGTTGTAGTATTTGATGCGGTAACAGTGGTATTGCTGGCCGCCGGGACTGCCGCGGGTGAGTTAGCGGCCGGCGCGGCGGCATTCGGCGCTGTATTAGTCAAATTGGCCGTATTTCTGGCCCTCGGCGTCGGATTTTCGTCCTGTGCCGACGAATTCGCACCTCGCATGACGATGAAACCGACCAGGCCGGCGATCACGATCAACGCCACCCCGCCAATTGCCCAGGCCAGCTTAGAGCCTGAACTAGCGGGAGCCGCGGCGGGCATTTGCGGCATTTGCGGCGGCATCGGGGCACCGGCCATTCCACCTGCCATCGGGGCTTGAAACCCGCATCGAACACAAAACTTAGCGGTATCCGGATTCTGAATTCCACATTCTGGACAAAACATAATTTTACCTCGTTGAGAAGATGCCGCCGGTCAGCGGCCTAATATAACTGTTTTACATCTTGACCCAGGCATTTCCGTATCGGTCCGAGACCAGATCGTGGGCCACGACCCCGGTTACTCCGTCGCGATCGGTGTCATTAGTTGGACGTCACCTTCGTCCGTCATTGAAGCGATGCAGATCATCGCCACGCCGGCCTCAGTTTCCGCAAAATGTACCGTGCCGGTTTCGATGATCTGAAATAACCGGCGTTGATTGACGCCCGTTAATCGTGCCGCCTGCTCAACCGAGATCATTGGTTCCCCGCATACCGGGCAAGTCGCCGATGCGCTCGCCGAGTCTGTTCGGCGAATGACGTAGCGGCGATTAGACACCAATTTGATCTCAAGTTCTCGCTTGATCTGCATAACGTCTCGGTCCACAATTTCGGGTTGCAGGGGCAAAATTAGACGTTTCAGATCGATTTGTCTGGATTTTTTTTGGATATTTTTTGGATTTTTTTTGGATTGTCGGGATTTTTGTCGATTTTCGGCCCAAAAACACTGGTCGGGTACCGGCGTCTCGGATCTTTGCACCGGACTCGGCCGAAAA
>CALDGX010000234.1 GCA_937941715.1 uncultured Chloracidobacterium sp.
AGGGCCTCAGGGTAAAGCGGTAAGCCTTCGTTTGAAAGTTGTTTCGTCTGCGAAATTACAAACTGGTCGTCCCACTGCTCCCATTGTGAATGAAATCCCAGGATCGTCGGGTTGTAGTCTCCCGGCACCGGAGCCTCCACTTCAAAGCAGCGGCTCCGATACAGGGTCAAAAGGTACTTATAAACCTCGGGCTGAGGTACATTGACGTTCGACCTGGCAAGATCATCGGCGACGTCCAACGAGAGGTCTCTGAGCAAGACACCGCCGTCGGCAACGCAGTAACCGATCAGCTCGAAGGCCTTTTGAGAGATTGCTTTCCGAGTGGCAGATGTCGGCAACTGACACTTCAGGCGCTCCTGCAATAGGTGCCTGTACTGTGCAGCCGAGATCTCACGTTCCGGCATTGCACTTTGCTCGCTGAGGGAAACGTAAACAACGCCGGCTCGTTTTTCCAGGACAACCAGATTTTGTTCTGAGGCAAACTTGGCGAGATCAAAGAGCGAATCAAATCCGGCCCGCTGATAGTCAAAATCGGATTGAAGCTGACGCATCTGTACGAGCAGATGCTGCATAGTTCTGTCTTTTCCATCCTGCTCCAGGATCTTTACTGCCCGGACCAACAGGGTGGCATATTCGTCCGGCAGAGAACTCTCAGTTTGGGCGGCAACCAGAGATTGCGAATCGACAGGCACGGCAGGAGTTGCCCCGTCAGAAACTGTCGCAGGCGGAACAATGTGCAAGCCCGAAGGCGCGACGATCCCTTCATCCACGCGGGAGAGATCCTCGACGTAGTAAACACGATCACACGAGCGGCGATATAGTACAGAGGTTCCGCTTTCACTGCCGGAAATGCCGATCACCGTTTTGTTCTGTTCCTGTATCTTTTGAAAGACAGGAACATAATCGCTGTCACCGGCGATAAGTACAAATTTTGTGATGGTCGGGATCGTGTAAGACGTGTAAAGCATTTCAACCGCCAGCCTCATGTCCGCCGAGTTCTTGTACTGATTCTGGTAGGCAATGTCTTCATGGACGAAAAGATTGTCACGCAGCATCCGGCGGACACTATCAGATTGCTTGATCTGGCCAATTGCTCCGAGCGACTTAACCAGATCGCCAAATGATCGCCGAATGATGATTCGGCCCTCTTCCTTCAGCTTATCCAAAATGTCAGAAAGATCGACGGGCAGGTTCAATCCGTCACAAAACCCAATGAAATTTTCAATGTCGAGAAATACAGCAATTTGATCTTGTGATTCCATAAACGTTTAGATTTCTATAAATTACGGTCGAGGACTGTCCGGCCTGGACATCTGCATTTCGGCCGTTATGATACCTCCATCCATGCCTTAAGTTTGGGCTTTACGCCTATCGGTGCCTGAATACGTTTGAGATATACGTTCTTAATGTATTTCTCTATCGTGCCGCGTGCCTCGGAAAGGTCGTCCGCTTCAGCCGCGATACTTCGTGGTGTATCGGGCGACGAGCGGATGCTGCCCACTATCTCGCCGGGCTCCGCAAATATCGTTCCCGACCCTCTTTCAAGAAAGTACCATCCGCTGGAGCCCGCCGCCTCATCAAATTCGCCGGTTTCCTTGTTTAGGGCCGGAAGACCATAACAGAAGAAAACACCCTTTCGCCCTCGTTCCGACGATCCTTTGCCGCTGAAAACAGACCCCGGCAAAGCGTCAAGTCGTATTAGCAGGCCCGGGTCGTCCTGGATCATCTGCTGAAATTCCAGATGCATATCCTCAACGGCGGTCTTGGTCCCCTCATATGCCTGATTGAACTCCTTAAGGGCCTCATAGTCGTCCTCAGGCGTGAGTAGTTTTTTCCCCTCGATACCGAGGGTTTTAGAGATCAGCAGCGTTTTTTGTGTGACCTTGGTGTAAAGCGTAAGTATCTCGTTCAGTTCGTCCGGCGGCAGGAAATTCCAATAGCTGACTTTTCCCCTGGATGCTTCGATCTCCGGATGATCGGCGATCAGCCGAGCTTCGGTCGCGGGGTCCATACGCCGGTCGACGCGGCCGATCCTCTGCATCAGCCGAACCGGATTCCAGTGAATGTCATAGTTGATCATTCGGGAAGCGTCCTGCAGGTTCAAGCCCTCCGATAAAACGTCGGTTGAGATCAGCACGCGTATCTCCTGCCGGCCCTTCTCGGCAACGCCCCGGGAACTCGAACGGTTGTAATATGGCGAGAATCTTTCGATGATCTCGGCTCGGTTCGCCTTGGTACCGCTGTCCACCTCACCGACGCCTGCAAGCCCCGCGGCGTCGAGTTGCTTCTTAAGGTAACGCGCGGTGTCGGCAAACTCGGTGAAAAGCAACACTTTTTGCCCGTCGAGCTCTTTAGAAGTAAGCAACCGGATCAGCTTCTGCAGTTTGTCATCGTGTTTCGGCTGGAAATTTCTTGCCTCGGAAATAAACTTCACCAACTGTTCGAGATCCACATAAGTTTCGGACAACATCTCAGGAATGTCGTATTCCTCGGGATCCAATACTTCGACGGCGTCGAGAAATTCCTGCGGAACGATGTCCTCCTCATCGGATACATCATCGTCATCACCCCAAAGAGTCATCTGCATTTCCCGGGCAAATCCAAGAGCTTCGCCGTGAATGGTCTTCCAGTTTTCAAGCCGTCTCTTTTCTGCATCCGTTATGCTGTGAACCTCAACAAATGCCAGCAGTTTTCGCAGAAGCCGGTTACAAGACAATTCGAAGGCGGCGACCGAACTTTCGAACCGTTTCAGGAAATTTGTCCGGATCAGTCCAACGACCTGTTTCTGGCGGTTCTGTTCGAAAGGATCGATTTCGACATCATCGCCCTTATACCAAAAGAGCGGATAATACATCGGCAGCGTGAAAAGCGGGTTCTTTTGAGCGAACGCCTTTTCAAACATATCGAGCAGCTTACCGTATGTCTTTCGTATCGAGTAAGCGGCAACCTGGGGTGCCTTCCGATCAGGAAAGACCGCGGAATTTCCCGTCTCGCGCATCTGGCTTTCCTTGGCATACGCCCGGCTGCGTTGAACAACAAGCGCCTGAAACACGGGATCACCGGTCAGCAAGTCCTGTGCTTCGTTTAGATGTTCACCCACATCCGCCGCGTCTCCAACGGTTCGGTTGAGGTTCTTTTCGATCTGGTTAAAATGGGCTCGGAAATTGTTTACGCCGAGTGTTCGTGCAAAAAACGCTTCATCCCGCCGGGTGAACAACTCAGCCAAGTGGCGAAAGTCCGAAATACGATTGTTGATCGGCGTCGCGGTCAATAAAAAGACCGTCTTTCGGCGAACCGAACCGTCGAGCAAATTGTATAGCTGGTAATATCGGGACGGCTCTTTACCGGTCTTTTCGCCGCTGCGGCCCGGATTTCGAAAGTGATGAGCTTCGTCAATGATGACGACATCAGCAAGTTCGGCAATGCGGCGAAAGCGTTCCGGAAATTCGCCCTTTCGGGTTAGGTCGGTGTGGCTAAAGACGGCGAGGTTACTAAAATCCGCATTTCCCCCGACGCCGCCAACGTGCGGCAGCCAGTCTTTCAAATGCGGCACCCAAACGCCGTCTTTTGTTGCCTTGGGCGCAAACAATACGACACGTTTGCCTTCGTGCAGTATCAGCCGTTCGATAAGCATCAGCCCGACAAACGTTTTTCCCAAGCCAACTCCATCACACAGGAATGCTCCTTCGTGTTGGCGAGCGATCTTCATCAATGCCCAATAGGCTTCCTTTTGATAACGATCAAGAATGGGGAACATCTTTGACCGAGCTTCGTCCCATTCGTTCGCGGTCATCTGATGACCGCGGAAATACTCCTGAAGAGCCTTGGCGTAGACGTCGAAAGGGCTATATTCGCGGGTGTGCCGTTCGATCGTTTTTAATATTTCCTCGGAGACATCATCTGCATCGTTCCAATGTTTGTCGAACCAATCCTGAAGCTCTTCAACCTCACGTCGAAGTTGAACATTCAATTCAACGTTGTCGGTTAGACCGGGAAACGTGAAGTTGCTGGAGCCTACAAGTGCCGATGATCCAACAACGGCAAGCTTCGAACGCGTAATGTAGGCCTTGGCGTGAAATTTCTTCTTGCTATAAACACGACACTCTATCTGCCCCGATTTGAGAGCGGCCAGGATTGCAGGAACCCCCTTAAGAAAATCGTTCTTTTCCTTTTCGGTTTCAATGCTCTGATCAAACCGTTGGGTGATACCTAACACAAGAACGCTCTTGGTCCGCCTTGAAACCTCGTCACCCATAAGGATTCGAATTTTTGCGACCTTCTGCCACTCTCCGTCAAGTGCGAGAAGAGCTCCGATTTCAAAGTAACCGGTGCATATATCAAATTCGTTTGAGATCTCGGTCCATTCGCGCAAATAATTACGAACCTTCCAATCGGAATCGGAATTGTCGACGATAAAAAGGTCTGCTCCGGTTTTGGTCTCAGGCATATGTGGGTGTCCGAATTAAGATACAATATAATCAGGATTTTTTGAAGACGATACTCCTTCTCACTCTGTCGTCTCGGCCCTGATATTTCATTGATCGCTTTCTCGGGCTTTTCGAATACATTGCGATTCTTCTACGTAAGTAAGACGGTTGAAAATTCACATTGTTCGCTTCCGCGATGATGAAAAGGACGCGTAGTTAACAAATCATGAAATTGTGGTTTAGCAGGGTACCGTTAACAGTGAGTTTTGCCATCGATGATCGCCAAAATGGGCGAAATGCTTTTGAATAGAGCCGTTTGGCCCCAAAACGCGAAGCGAAAATGCCGACGACGAGTGGGTAAATATGCCGTGAAAAAGGTATTTTTTTGCGCAGTTTTTGTCAAAAGTGCGCAGTTTTTTGCAAAAACGCGCGAGTTTTGCGGCGAAATGCGCGCGTTTTGGTCGAAAATTGCGCAATTTTTCGGGAAAACGCGCGCGTTTTCGGCAAAAAGTGCGCAGTTTTGCTCCAAATTGGCGCAAAAAAGAGGCTAAAACGTGTACTTTTTTGGCAAAACTGCGCAAAAAACCGCCCCGGCGCCGGAGCCCGGGGTAACGGGCGGCCGGCGTGCGGCCCGATTCGTGTCATACGGCGGGCTGTTGTATCCTTAAGCAAACAAACCGATGGCGAAACAACCGGCGACAATATTCGTGTGTCAGAACTGCGGCGGGCAGTCACGCAAATGGCTCGGGCAGTGCCCCGACTGTCAGGAATGGAACACCCTGGTCGAGGAGCGTTTCAGGCCGGCGCCGTCGGCCGACACCAAACACACTTACGTCTCGCAGTACCGCCAGACGACGCCCATCGCCTACGGCTCGATCGAGTCGCAGGACGAGTCGCGGACAAGCTCGGGCATCGACGAACTCGACCGCGTGCTGGGCGGCGGCATCGTCGCCGGTTCGCTGGTGCTGATCGGCGGTGCACCGGGCATCGGCAAATCGACGATCGTCATCCAGATGGCCGACAAACTGAGCCGCAATGGGGCGAGGGTGCTGTACGTTTCGGGCGAGGAGTCCGAACGGCAGATCAAGATGCGCGGCGAGCGTCTGGGCGTCGAGGCCGATGAGCTCTATCTGCTGCCCGAGACCAACCTGCAGGCGATACTGGCCGAGACCGACAAGCTGCGGCCCGACCTGGTCATCGTCGATTCGATCCAGACGGTCTTCAGCGACAAGATCGAATCGGCCCCGGGCAGCGTCTCGCAGGTCAGGGACGTCGCGGCGCAGTTCATGATGTTTGCCAAACAGACGGGCACGCCCGTTTTCCTGACCGGCCACGTCACCAAGGAGGGCTCGATCGCCGGGCCCAAAACGCTCGAACACATCGTCGATACGGTGCTCTATTTTGAGGGCGACCGCCACCACAATCACCGCATCATCCGGGCGGCCAAGAACCGCTTTGGCGCCGCCAACGAGATCGGCGTTTTTGAAATGACCGGTGCCGGGCTCGTCGCGGTCGCCAACCCGTCGGAGCTTTTTCTGCAGGAACGCCCCGAGAATGCCACCGGTTCGGTCGTCACCGTCTGTATGGAGGGCACGCGGCCGCTGCTGGTCGAGATACAGGCACTCGTGAGCGGGACCAAATTTGGCACCGGGCGGCGAATGACGCAGGGGTTTGACCACAACCGCACATCGCTGCTGATCGCCGTGATGGAACGCCAGCTCGGGTTTCAGCTCGCCGCTGACGACGTTTTTATCAACGTCGCCGGCGGTATGGAGATCGACGAACCGGCCGCCGACCTCGGCATCATCGCCTCGATCGCCTCGAGCTTTCGCAATCTGCAGGTGCCGCCCGAAACGGCCGTTTTCGGCGAGGTCGGCCTGACGGGCGAGGTCCGCGGCGTGCTCCAGGCCCAGGCCCGCGCACGCGAGGCACAGACGCTCGGCTTCAAAAAGCTGATCCTGCCCGAATCAAATAAAAAGGGGCTGGAGAAACTGCTGGGGATCCGCGTCGTCGGCGTCCGCAACCTCGAACAGGCATTGGACGAGCTGTTTTAGCCCTATTCTATGAAGCGAATCGAACCAAAACCCGGGCAGGAATCGGTCTGGGATTATCCGCGTCCGCCGCGGCTCGAGCCGACATCGAAACAGGTCAGCGTCGAGTTTGGCGGCGAGGTGATCGCTTCGTCAGGCCGGGCATTTCGCGTGCTCGAGACGAGCCATCCGCCGGTTTACTATCTGCCGCCCGACGATGTCAGGATGGACCTGCTGACGAGGGCGAGCGGGTCGAGCTATTGCGAGTGGAAAGGGCACGCCGGTTACTATGACCTCACGGTCGGCGATCGGACCGTCCGACAGGCGGCCTGGTTCTACCCGAGCCCGACGGCGGCGTTCGCCCCGATCGCCAATTACATCGCATTTTACCCGTCAAAGATGGACGCCTGCCGGGTCGACGGCGAACTCGTGCGGGCACAGCCCGGCGACTTTTACGGCGGCTGGATCACATCGGACATCGTCGGCCCTTTCAAGGGCGGCCCCGGCTCCTGGGGTTGGTGAACGGGAACATTTCCGCCCGGCGTTCGTAAACGATGCTGCCGGTATTTTACACATTTTGCGAGGTTCCCTTTCGGATGAAATACGCCCTTTTACTGCTATCTGTTTTGTTTTTCACGCTTACGGCCGCCGCTCAGACGCCGGACCAACGCTTGCTCGAGGCGGCGGTGCGTTCGATGGCCGATGCCCAGATCGCGTTTGACGCCGCCAGGCTCGACGCGATATTTACCAAGGACTATATCGAGATATCACCCGTCGGCGAGTTTGATACGCGGGACAAGGTCCTCGGTTTTTACAAACCCGAGCTCAAGCCGCCCGCCGATAAAATGTCGACGGCGATCGCGATCGACGAGTTTTCGACCCGCGTTTATGGCAAGACCGCGGTCGTGATCGCCCGGCTGACGTACAACATTACGGCAAACGGCAAACAGATGCCGCCGCGAAGTATGCGTGTGATGGTGGTCGGCCGCAAAGAGGGTTCGGTTTGGAAGATCGCCTCGGCGCAGTACACCGGCATCAGGCCGCCGCAAACGGCTCCGGCCAAATGACGACGGACACGGGCGGCCGCTAATCGGTGGTCATTATGCGTTCGAGGATGGCGTCGGTCTTTTCGCGAATATCGGTGATGCGCGGTCCTTTGTCTTCGTCGGCGAATGCGTTTGGCTGGGAAAAAGCGTCGACCTGCAGCGGCACACCCTCGGCGTCCAGGCGGGCAGCGATTATCTGTGAGACCAGCTCCTGCTCAAAACCGGTGATATCGACGAACTTGACGCCGATGCCGGTGTGTTCGAACCGGTACAGCGCCTTGCAGTGCAGCGGCAGGTAGTTGCCGTTCGGCATCTGGATCTCCATTCGAAATTCGTCGCCGATGTAGATGTTCTCTTCCCAACCCGTAAAACAGCCGCCGACACTGATCTGCTGCAGCAGGGTCTGCTGCTTTTCGCCAAACTTGGTGTAGATCCACGCCGGGATATCGAGGGAAAATCGAATGTGCTGTCGCTGGCTGATAGACATTTGTGAAGTCCGGTCCGGGAAAAAAGCGTACAACGCTATTCTAACGGTAATAGGCCGCCAGGGCAATAACTATTTCGGCGGCGGCGATGCCAAAAAAGGCCGTCGCTGAACGACGGCCTTTGCTAAAACGTGATCGCGGGCGTTATTAGTTGTTTGCGGCCCCGGTCTTGACGCAGTGCGTTTCAAACGCCTCGACCAGCGACTGGGCGATCGTCATCGGGTGACGGCCCTCGAGGTCGCGGCGTTCGAACATCTGGACGAGCTTGCCGTCCTTCAGGATGCCGATCGACGGCGACGACGGAGCATAGCCCTCAAAATATGCACGGGCGGTGTCGGTCGCATCAATGTCGGCCCCGGCAAACACCGTGATCGAACGATCGGGCTTGTGGGCCGCGTTCTGCAGTGCCATCGCGATGCCCGGCCGCACGCCGCCGGCCGCGCAGCCGCAGACCGAGTTTACGACGACCATCAGCGTCCCGTCGGTCCCCTTGACGGCCTGGTCGACCGCCTCGGAGGTTTTGGTCTCTTCGATACCGAGCTGCGACAATTCCTGACGCATACCGTGGATCATTATTTCTGGATAAGGCATTTTATTTTTTTCCTCAGTAGTTAACGAATTATGAAATTTAACGGCAGGATCTAATCCTGACCTTTTTTTCAAGTATTAAATATTGGGCAATTTCAGTCAAGCGGCCCAAGTTGATAACGGGCGGTTTGCCGAGCCTCGGCAGATTACGTAATATTGACCAAAGGAAAAGTTCTAACCCAGTAAATGGCAATCGAGATCGAAAAGAAATACCGTTTGGACAAAAAGCTGCTTGTCGAAATGGCCGCAAAACTTCGCGAACTGAATGCCGTATTTACGGCAGACGTTTTTGAGGAAAATTACCTTCATCGGGGCGGACTGCTTGACGAGCGAAACGCCGTCCTGCGGGTCCGCAAGACCGGCGACAAGACCCTGCTGACCTACAAGGAAAAGGTCGGGACCAGCCCGGACGGCGATTTCAAACACAAGATCGAGTTTGAAACGGTGGTGGCCGACGTCGCCGCGACCGAACATATCATCGAAAAGCTCGGCTACCGCCTCTCGGTCGTTTACGAAAAGCACCGCAAATCGTGGCACCTGGGCAACGTCGAGGTCGTTTTGGACGAGCTTCCGTTTGGCTATTACATGGAGATCGAGGGTGCGATCGAGGATATCATCGAGGCCGAAAAGCTGCTCGGTGCCGACCGGCTCGAACCCGAATTACGCGGATATCCGCGGTTGACCGTAAAATACGGCAAACAGATCAACGGTGTGATGGAATCGCGATTTGAAAAAACAGCGACCGTCTAATCTGCCACATCCCGCCCGACAAAATACATTTGCGAATCGAACGGATGGGTTGCCGATGGGGTAACTCGTCGATAACTGCCGTCGGGCCGCAGCAAACGGGCGTTGACGTCATCCTTGAGGTACGCGTTTAGAAATGTGTCCCTGAGGTACCGGCGGATGTCGGCGTCGAGGATAGGGACGATGACCTCGATCCGGCGGTCAAGATTTCGCATCATCCAGTCGGCACTGCCGATATAGACCTCTTCGTTGGCCTCGTCGCCGCCGTTGGCAAAGTAGAAAACGCGGCTGTGCTCGAGCAGGCGGCCGATGACCGACCGCACGCGGATATTCTCCGACAGACCCTTGATCCCGGGCCGCAGCACGCAGATGCCCCTGACGATCAGATCGATCTCGACGCCGGCCTTTGACGCGGCGTAGAGTTCCTTGACTATCGAGACGTCGGTCAGGCTGTTAAATTTTGCGATTATGCGGGCCCGCTTGCCGGCCGAACTGTTACGGGCCTCACGGCGGATCATCTCGACTATGCGGTCGCGCATGTTGAGCGGCGCGACCAGCAGCCGGTGATATTTCATCTGCTGCGAATACCCGGTAAGCAGATTGAATAGATTGGTGGCGTCGGCACCGATCTCTTCGTCGGTGGTGAGCAACCCGACGTCGGTATATATCTTTGAGGTTGCCGGGTTATAGTTGCCGGTCGCGAGGTGAACGTACCTGACGAGCTTGTCCTTTTCGCGGCGGATCACCATCAGTACCTTGGAGTGCGTCTTGAGCGAGCTGATGCCGTAAACGACATGAACGCCTTCATTCTCGAGCCGGCGGGCCCATTCGATGTTATTCTCCTCGTCAAAACGTGCCTTGAGTTCGACGAGGGCCGTGACCTGCTTGCCCAAACGGCTCGCACGCATCAGCGAGTCGACGATCGGCGAGTCCTTGCCGGTGCGGTACAAACATATCTTGATCGCCTGCACGTCGGGATCCTCGGCCGCCTCAGCGATAAAATCCGACACGACCCCGAACGAGTTATAGGGATGATGGATCAACACGTCGTGACGCCTGATCACCTCGAACATGCTCTTTTTACCGTGCAGCGAGAGCGGGTGCCGCGTCGGAAAAGGCTTATCTTTCAACTGCGGCTTGGGCAGGCCGTACAACTGCATGAGGTCCGGTATGTCCAGGAGCCCGTCGATGCGGTCAACGTCGCTGTCGTTCAGGCCGATGCCGGACGTCAGGACCCGCAGCATCTTATCCGGCATGGTCGATGAAACCTCCAGCCGGACCGGAAAGCGGTCACGCCGACGCTGCAGTTCGCGTTCGAGCGTTCGCAGCAGATCGCCGGCCTCGTCCTCGCGCAGTTCGATATCGGCGTCGCGCGTGACGCGAAAGAGGTACGATTCCGACGTCTTCATATTCGGAAAGACCTCGTGGACATTCGCGGCGATCACTTCTTCGATCAGCACGAACCGCCCTTTCTTTTCGTCAATGGGTATAAGCCTCGGGGAGGTCGGCGGCAATTTGATGCGTGTAAACCGTTTTTGCCGGTACAGATGCTTCAGGCTCTTCTGGGTGAACGAACGGTCGGGTTCAATAAAAAGCCCGATGTTGAGGCTCAGGTTCGAAATGTATGGAAACGGATGGCTCGAGTCGACCGACTGCGGCGTAAGTATCGGAAACAGGTTGTCGCGAAAGTATTTATCCAGTTTTTTACGATCTTTGGCATTGAGCCCTTTGTAAGGCTCGATCGTAATGCCGGCTTTTTTGAGTTCGGGCAGCACTACTTGCTGCAGCTGAGTGACCTGCCGCTTGAGCATCGGCCTCAGCCGCCTGCGCAGTTCGGCCAGCTGATCATCAGCGGTCATGCCGTCAGGCGACAGTTCGCTTATCCCTTCGTCGACCTGCTCCTTCAATCCGGAGACGCGGATCATGAAAAACTCGTCGAGATTGGTCGAGAAGATCGACAGGAACTTGAGCCGTTCAAGCACCGGGACACCCTCGCGAAACGCCTCTTCGAGCACCTGACGGTTAAATTCGAGCCAGGCGAGTTCGCGGTTGAATAACAACTGGCCGTCAAACGTCGCGGCGACAGTTTCGGCCGGCAACGGCTCGTCGTCCTTTTTTGTCATTTTTCCGCCCAACTGACTAAGCATGCCGCGCAAATTATATAAGATTAACCGGCAGCATTAAACATTTTTTATGTTAAATTTTCGCCGCGGGAACGATCGTCGATCGTGATAGTCCGCGGGTCGTCGCCATCACCGGCGATCCGGATCACGATCGTCGGGGCCGGCAAAGCCGTCTCACCCAAACGGTCGGCCCACTCGATCAGCGTGACCGCACCCGGATGATCGAGTATATCGTCAAGCCCGACCGCATCGGCCGGACGGTGCGCGGCGTCGAGCCGCCAAAGGTCGATGTGATAAACGTCGATCGCCGGCGTCCGGTACAGATTGACAAGTGAAAAGCTTGGGCTCGTGACCTCGTCGATATCAAAGCCGAGAGCGTTCATCACGCCCTTGGTAAACAGCGTCTTTCCCGCACCGAGCCCGCCGTACAATAAAACGACATCGCCGACACGCAGTCCGCGGCCGACCGTTTCGCCGAGAGCAAAGGTCTCGTCCGGGGTATTGCAGGTGTATTCTCGGGTCATCCGACAGCGACTCCTATCTGCGAGAACCAGGAATGCTTGTCCCAATAACCGTGCTGTAAAACGATCAGGCCGTCGCGAAACGTAAAGAACCCGCACCCGCGTATTTCAAACGGCCTACCCGTCGGCTCGATATCGCCGAGTTTGCCCAGGAAGGTGCCGCCGCCCGTCCATTCCCATGCGGCACGATCACCGTCGGATATCAGATTTTCGACACGCGACCACGCGTCGGGAAACGCTCGGAAAAACGCCGCGGTATCAGTTGCGATCGCTTCCCGCCCGATCGACGGTGTGCCGGTCGCCACCTGGAAGTTCACAGCATCTTCGGCATAACAGGCCGCCACCCGATCAGCATCGCACGCCTGAAAAGCGTCGATCCAAGATTGCAGGAGTACTTTAGAGTCGGTCATTTCTTTTCCAGTGCCTCAAACACTTCTGTCAGGCATTCGCGAACGTCAGAAGCCGTCATCACGCGCTTGCCGTATTTCTTTGCGGCGACATCGCCCGCCATGCCCGCGACATATACGGCGGCGACGACCGTCTCGAAAATGTCGATGTCCATTTTCGCAGCCTGTGCGATAAAGCCGGCGAGGATCCCCGCGAGCGTATCGCCGTTTCCGGCCTTGCCAAGGCCCGAGTTCCCTGTCGGATTGACGACCACGCGTCCGTCCGGTGCGCCGATCAGGACCCGCTCGCCCTTCAGAACGAGGATCACGCCGTTCGACGTCGCATACTCCCGAACTGCCGCCACGCGATCTTTAATGACGCTTTTGTCCTCGGTGCCCAGCAGCCGCAAAAATTCACCCTCATGCGGCGTCAGGATCAGTGGATGGTGTGCGGACACTCCTGTCCGCATGGACGCCGATTCGGCGTCCAAACCAGGCTCAGCCACCGAAAGCCCCGGATCAGGATCTGGAAGCCGATCTTTTCTCGCCGGAGAGACCGGCGATGCGGACAAGAGTGTCCGCACTCCGGCAGATAGCGCACCCGCATCGATAACAACGGGAACCGTCCGATTCTGCACTATCTCCCGGATCAGCTTTTCGATACCTTTATCGTTCGCCTTCAACCCCGGCCCGATCAGGATCGAATCAGCCTGGCGTATCGTCTCCGCATTTGCCGCATAAGCATCGCCGCTGACCTCGCCGTCCGTTTCTGCCAGCGTCTTTACGATGACCTCAGGGATCACCCGCGAAGCCACCTCGGCCTTACACGATGCCGGAACCAACAATGTCGTCAGCCCGACCCCCGACCGCATTGCCGAATTTCCACACATTACCGCCGCCCCCGAATAGTCATCGGAACCGGCGATCACGAGCGCATGCCCGCGTCTATTCTTGTAATCGCCGCTCGAAAACGCTGTCTTCGCGAGCCACATCGACGCATCGTCGCTCTCTGCCAGAAAAAGCTGCGACGGCTGCTCGTCGATCAAGACCTGCGAGGAGCCGATATTTTCGATAATTAGCTCGCCGTTCGAGCGCGAGGCAGGCGGTAAAATATTTGCCGGCTTGGCGGCCGTGAACCCAACCGTGACATCGGCGCTGAAATGTTCCCCGATCGGTTCAGGATCGTCAGAACTAAGCCCGGACGGTATATCGATCGACAGGAAGATCGGGCGTTTTTCGGAGGCGAGATCGCTGTTGTATTGCCTGGCCAAGATCGAAAGTTCTTCGCCCAATGGTCTGACCAAACCGGTTCCGAAGACGGCATCAACGACGACGTCAGGGCCGAAGAAAGGGTCCGGCCTGTCAAAGAAACTGCGATGCGTACCTACCTCGGCCAGGCAGATCGCGGGCTCCGCCTCAAACGTCTGAGCCGAGTGGATGCCCCGCAAAATACTCAAATTCTGCTTCGCATCACCGACGATCTCGTCATCCGGGAACAACAAGCAGACCGTGATCGCCGCACCGGCATTCCACAAAATACGAGCAACTGCAAATCCGTCGCCGCCGTTATTACCCTTGCCGCAGAGAATGAGGACCGACTTTCCTTTTACCGAACCGCCCAGCTTTTCGGTGATGACACGGGCGACGGCATGGGCGGCGTTCTCCATCAGCAGTATCGACGGTATGCCGTACCGCTCGGTCGTCAGGCGATCGACCTCACGCATTTCTTCGGCTGTCAGCACCTTTTGCATACACTGCTAATCTATCACAAAGCTATTAGCCCGCGTGACAGTCAGCGTTTGATGCGAAACTCATCGTAATAGTTTTTATAACCAAGCATACGGGCCGTCGGGGCCATCACGTAACGCATGGCTCGCTGTACCGCAACGGGCGGCCCATCTGCCATCCATGCGTCAAAGCCATCACCGTATACGGCGAATTGCAGCAGCATCGAGAGCGTGCTCGGTGAACTACCCATATTGTCGACAAATGGGTAGATCTGTGACAGCTGGTAGCCAAATTTTTCCGTGACCGATCTCTCGTTCTCGACGTCCTCGACCACGACGACCTGATCGGTCTCGTTGAACGGCCGATGTGGTGTGCCCGGAGGGATGGTCAAGAGTTCGCCGGGTTTCAGAGTGCGCTTTTCTCCGTTCACCATTAGGCTCAACGTACCGCTCCTGATGCTGAACGTCTCCGCAAATCCCGTGTGAAGATGCTCGGGCGGCCCGGGGGCGTATGGCTGCACCTCGAGTCGTAGATGGATCCAGCCATCACGCTGCGAGAGGACCGTCTGGTCAAATCCCTCGCTCTTTGACACGAACCTGTCGCCCGCAACAAAGTAGTTCGAGTAGTCAGGCTCACTCATCGGAAACACATAATGGTGGAGTACGATCCCGACCATCAGATACCCGCCGATCAAACCGATGGTCAGCAACAATGCTTTTCTCACTTTGCGTTTCATATATTTGCCCTCCGCACGGATCTGATCCCGTCACAATGTAAGGCGTGATGCTTCGGCGGACAGTATCAGAGTGGGCTGAAAGCAAAAAAAAACCGCAACGCTCGCTACGCTGCGGTCGAAAGGTTTGATCTGGAGATCATGAATAGACTTCGGGGATGGCACAAAACGGCCGGTTTGCCTGCCACTGTGCTTGAACACCCTTTTCTTCCGTTCATTTAGTAAAAAGAGCGATTCGTTTCAGGCTTCCACAAAAGTGGATAAATAACTCGCGTTGATCGCCAAAAAATGATCATTCGCCGCATTGGTTACAGATCATTTCCCGCTTTCGCAAAACAAATGGCATTATCAGCGAGCCTATCAGAACCAGTATCCAAAGCGGGAGCAAGAGCGGAATTGCGATGGTCCCTCCGAGCGAGATCAGAAACAGAATAATAAACACGGTAACCGACGATGAGCCGAAACCAGCCCGTCTTTCGACAAGATCGCCGCCGCATTTATCGCAACGCACCGTCATATTGAATATGGTGATCCCGGGTGGATTCGAACCACCGGCCTTTCACTTAGGAGGCGAACGCTCTATCCGACTGAGCTACGGGACCACGTATGCGGGAAGACTCTAGATTCCCATCAACCTAGGAATCATACCGTATCAGCGATCGAACGTCATATCCGTCAAACTTGTCCCTGCCCTTCAAAAAATCGAGTTCGATGACAAATAAAAGGCCGGCGACAACACCGCCGAGGCTTTCGACCAGGTCAACCACGGCGCGCGCCGTTCCGCCCGTCGCGAGCAGGTCATCGACGATCAGGACGCGGTGGCCTTCGCCGACGGCATCTTTGTGGACCTCAAGTGTGTCCTGACCGTACTCAAGGTCGTATGAGATCGACACTTTTTCGGCCGGCAGTTTCTTAGGTTTGCGAACCGGGACAAATCCGGCATCGAGCCGGATCGCCAGCGGCGTTGCAAAAATAAAACCGCGCGATTCCACCCCGATGACCGTGTCGATCTTCTCGTCGGCACACAGTCCGTAGAGTGCCTCGATCGTGTTCTTGAGGCCGTCCGGGTCCTTCAGCAGAGTGGTGATGTCATAAAAGTTGATGCCTGCCTTTGGAAAGTCGGGCACTTCGCGAATCAGTTTTCGTAAATGTTCCATTCTCTATCGTTCGATCCTAAATGTTGAATATCGTCCGCTTGGGTCGAGCACTATCTCCTCGATCTGCCCGACCCTCGCATTTGTCGGTCCGGCGGCCATATCCAGCGTAAACGACCTGACCGCCTTTTCACTGCCCTCGACCAACGCCTCGACCCGGCCGTCGGCAAGATTTCTGATGTAACCCCTAACTTGATGGCGCGCAGCCGACCGTTGGGCAAAAAACCTAAATCCGACGCCCTGGACCTCGCCGCTAATAAACAATCGTCTCGCTATCGTCATTAACCCAGGGCGTCCAGGCAATCGATCAGCGTCCGTTGCCGGCAGGTGTAAACCCGTAGTCCCTGCTGAGTATATCTACTCGCAGCTGTTTCCCGAAGTTCGGCCGCCAGAGCCAAAAAATCGCGCGGCTCATCGGTTTCAAATGAGATCAGGTAGTCTCGTTCGCCAAACCCTATCGCGTGTGTCATATGGATGCGGATGTTCGGGAACCTCTTACCGACCATAAAGTTCTCCTCGATCATCTTGTCACGATCCGCGGCGGGCATCTCGTGCCATTCCTTTTGTTTCGAACACGGATAAAAGAAGTGGTATTTCGACCTGCCTGCCAAAACATGGTTGCGATCCTCGGACGAATCTGTGACAAACATTCGCGACTTGGTCACCGAAAGATAGTTGTCCGCGGTTTCAAGATAACCACCCAACTCCGTCCGGTTGAGGTCCGTGGTCATTTCCTGCAGCTTGTCGAGCGAATCTCCGATCCGCCAAAACATCAGGTCAGCCGACGACTCAAATCCGACCAAAGAATAACTGAATAGCAAAAGATCTGACCGGTACCTATCGAAAACCTCTGCAAATTTCGCCTTGAACTTCTTTTTCAGATCGGTATCCAGTTTCCGCCATCCGGGATCGGCCTTAAAAAAAACAAAATTGACAAACTGCTGCTCGAGCTTGGCCACATCGAATGGATCCGTCGGTTCCGGAACGAGCCGCAGGCCGCCTTCAATCGGATCTTTTTGGAAGTTGACGATCTCCATATGTGGGCACTACTCGCGTTACGGACACCAATTAGCTCAACAGAATTTCATCCACCATTGTGGCAATTTTCACGTTCAAAGTCCAAATTGTGAGAAAGCAATACGTTAGAGAACGCGACGCAAACCTTGGAATGAAAGAGCAACCGTCGGGTGCCCGGCCGAAAGCGTCAG
This sequence comes from uncultured Chloracidobacterium sp., assembly GCA_937941715.1. Taxonomy (GTDB): domain Bacteria; phylum Acidobacteriota; class Blastocatellia; order Pyrinomonadales; family Pyrinomonadaceae; genus OLB17. The sequence goes on from CALDGX010000234.1 coordinate 17,177, forward strand.
CGAACCTGCCCGGTGATCTTTCCCCGGGGCAACTGTGCGGCCGGCCCGTTGATCATAATTGGATCAAATGTTTATGGGCGAGTTTCCGCGGCCGAGGTTTGGAGCGGTTCGGATAGCCTCGGCGACAAACCGCTTTGCAACCGCGACGGCTTCGGCCAGGTCATTTCCGATCGCCAGGTTCGCGGCGATCGCAGCGGCAAGGGTACAACCGGTTCCATGCGTGGCAGTGGTTTCAAAATACTCGCCATCCAGGCAATGCAGCGTTTCGCCGACAAAAAGAAAATCCCTCGCGATGCGGCCAACACCGCGTTTCTCACCGAAATGGCCGCCTTTGATAAGGATATTTGTCGCACCCATCGCCCGCATTACTGCGGCGGCGTCCGCCACATCAGATTCGGTATGGATCGCGATCCCGGCGATCCGTTCGGCCTCGGGTATGTTAGGGGTAACAAGATCCGCCAGCGGGAATAGTTCGTCGATCAGTGAACGCAATGCCAGGTCATCGATCAGGTCAAATCCTGAGGTCGATCTCACAACCGGATCCACAATGATGTTCTTAAGTTTATTCTCGGCGATCGACCGCGCCGTCTCAGAGATGACTTCGCGGGTGGGCAGCATTCCCGTCTTGACCGCCGCGATAGGCATATCATCGAGCACCGGCCGGATCTGCCCACGGACCGATTCGGCGGTCTGGTGGACAGCCCCAAATACACCTTGAGTATTTTGAAATGTTATTGACGTGACCGCTGCGGTGCCAAAGCATCCGAATGCACGAAATGCTTTTATGTCCGCAATTATGCCGGCACCGCCGGACGGATCCAGGCCTGCGATCGAAAGACATACGGGTTGCTTTTTTACTTCCGGGTTCATTTTCGAATAGCGTCCGCCATTTCGGCAGCGTTGTTAAATTCACTAAAAAACCTGATCGCGGCAAAGCCGGCGGCTCCGGCTGACATGGCTTGGCGCCAATTATCCGTGCTGATACCGCCAAGTGCCAGGACCGGAAACTCACCCGCAATCTTGCAAACGGATGCGAGGGCTTCAACACCCACTGCGGGGCCTTTGCCGGGGGTCGGAAAGACCGGCCCGAACACTGCGAGATCGGCTCCGGTTCTTTTTGCATGCACTACGTCGTTCGCCGTGTGGGTTGAAACGCCGATCACAAAACGCTCACCGAAGGTGTGGCGAATTTGATCAGCTTCGAGCGAAGTGCTCGTCAAATGCACGCCCTGAGCTCCCGACGCGGCCGCAACATCGGCGCGGTCGTTGATCAACAAAATAGTTTCAGAGTCATAAACAAGCCGGGCTGCTTCCGTCGCCACATCGAAAAGCATTTGCGTCGAAATGTGTTTTTCCCGTATCTGGACGATGCTCACACCGGCATTTGCGGCTAGCTGTATCCTCGACAGCAAAATACCCTTACGATCAGTGAAATTTTCGGGCGATAGCGAACCGTCTGAAATAAAGCAGGTGATCGGAGTCGGCCGTCCGATCATTTTGCGGCCTCGTCATTGTCACCGGCGATCATTTTGACGCTCTCGTTAAAATGGGCGATCTCCCAGAACGCGATCGCCATGTTCAATACGCCGAGCCCGGTGACGCCGCCGCGAAACCACATTGACGCCACGATCGCCTGGATCGATGGCAAGCCCGACCTGTCGGAAATGAACGCCAGAATATAATTTTGCCCCCACGGGCCAAATAAGGTATCCCACGGCGCGAGGATAAGGTAAAAACCCAACAGCAAGCAAAGGATAATAAAGAAAATGACGGTAAGGCGTTCAACCATACCGTCAAATTATAGACCGTCGATCCGATCACAACAAACCCGTCGGTCGCTGGCGCCAATATTAATGGCTGATATATATGTTCTTTACCCGTTCGGCGACATCTCTGAAATCGACGTTTTCGGCGTAGACCATTTCAAAGTACTTGGCAGCGTTGCCAGCGTCATTTTCGGCGTCGTACGCAAGCGCGAGTTCATACCATAAACCCTGCTTCTCGTCGTCCGTCAGATCCGGCGATTCCAAAGCCCGTAAATACCAGGTCACGGCAAAATTGGGCATTGAGTTTTGCATAAAGCAGTGGCCCAAAAGGTTGGCACAGTGGAAGAACCGCCGCGAGCCGTCATTTGGCGAGGCAAGATTTATGGCGTCCTGATACTCCCTGATCGCGTTTTCCATCAGGCCCATTTCCTGATAGGCGATCGCCGTCGCGTAGTGCGTTTCGAAATCTTCGTTTGTTGAAGCATCGGTGTCGTCAAGCCCAAATTCCGAACGCATCTCTTCGATCCCTATCGGATGCACCTCGACATGTGTCGGTTCGTCCCTCACCGCTGCGGCCGCCAGTTTTTCGGATAACGTTTGGATCTCCGATCTGTCGCCAAATTCGGCCCTTAGGGCTTCGATCGCCTTTTCGGCAAGGTCACGGTAGTTATTCTCGATGTAGAAAGCGATGCTTTCAATTTCCTTGTTCAACCGGGCGTCGTCCGACGGATCGAGGTGGACGCTTGATTCGTCGATCGGCAAGTGCTCATCGTCAGCTTCCAGCGCACCAGCGGTTTCGAATCCGCCGCGTTCGATCTCGATGCCGTTCATGTGGCTTTCGAGTTTTTGTTCGAAAAGGTCGCCGGCATTCACAAATCCATGATGTTCGACGACTGAAACCTCGGTAACCTCAGCGGTATGTTCAACGACGGGTTCGGCAAATTGAGCTCGGACCAATTCGGTATCTATTTCTTCGAATTCAAACCCGTTTTCCTTGTTGACCTCGGCGAGCCTGTCGGCAAACGCCGTTTCTAAAGGCCGTATGGCCACCAGTGTCGAAAGCGCGAAACGTTCGTCCTCGGCCGCACCCTTTTCACGCGCCGCTTCGGCGAGCCTTACCAACGCAACAACGTACGCCTGCTCGTCCTTGACCCATGAGCAGTAACGAACTAA
>CALDGX010000235.1 GCA_937941715.1 uncultured Chloracidobacterium sp.
TGGGTTATCAGCCGGGCATCGCGTTTGCAGCCGCGGGCGTTCTTTCGCCGATCGCAACACTGATTTTGGTGATTCTCACTTTGTTTGGTGCATTGCCGATCTATAATCGCGTCGCCGCCGAGAGCCCACGCGGACAAGGCTCGATCTCGATGCTCGAGCATTTGCTCTCGCGTTGGAAGAGCAAACTCTTCGTTCTCGCGTTGCTTGGCTTTGTCGCGACCGATTTCGTTATTACGATCACGCTCTCGGCTGCCGATGCGTCGGAACACGTGATCCATAATCCATTCGTCGAGGAACATATACCGAGCCTTGATCACCCGGTGTTTGTTACTTTCCTGATGATCGCCGTGCTGTCGGCGGTGTTTCTTAAAGGGTTCAAAGAGGCGATCAGCATCGCGGTCTTTTTGGTCATCACATATTTGCTTCTTAATCTCGTGGTGATCATTACCGGCATGTATCAGCTGTCGATCAACCCGGAACTGCTCACCAATTGGCAGACGGCCCTCTTTACGACAAATACGGGCGGGACGCAAAGCATTTTGATGATCATCGGCCTTTCTTTATTGGTATTTCCAAAACTTGCGCTCGGCCTCTCCGGTTTTGAGACAGGTGTTGCGGTGATGCCGCTGATCGAAAATCCGCACCGCATCGAAAAAACGAAAAAGCTGCTCAGGACGTCAGCGTTGATAATGAGCTTTTTCCTTATCTGCAGCAGCTTTATTACAAGTGTGCTGATCCCGGCTAAGGAATTTGAACAAGGCGGGAAGGCGTCTGGGCGCGCACTTGCATTTCTCGCGCACGAATATCTGGGCGAGATATTTGGCACGGCTTACGACATCAGCACCATTTTGATCTTATGGTTTGCCGGGGCATCGGCCATGGCCGGGCTGCTCAATATTGTTCCGCGATATTTGCCAAGATACGGAATGGCTCCGAACTGGGCGCGGGCATCGCGTCCCCTGGTGATCATATTTACATTGATCTGCTTCGCGATCACTTACATCTTCGAAGCAAATGTCGAGGCACAGGGCGGGGCATATGCAACGGGCGTTTTGGTACTAATGACCTCGGCGGCGATCGCCGTAACTATCTCGGCATGGGTGCGAAAGCAGTCGATCCGATGGGTCTACCTGGTGATCGCGTTCGTCTTCAGCTACACGACCATCACCAATATCGTCGAACGTCCGGACGGTATCAAGATCGCTTCGCTGTTCATTCTCGCGATCATCGTCGCTTCGTTCGTCTCACGAGCAATGCGAACGACCGAACTCCGGGTTCAGAAGATCGAACTCGATCCGACGGCCCGTAAATTCATCGAAGATCTCGAAGGCGAAGAGATCCGTATCGTCACCAACCGCCGTGAGACCGGCGATATTACCGAATACCGCTTTAAGGAACATGAGAAACGGGTTGATAATCACATTCCCGCCAGCGACCCGATATTGTTCTATGAGATCGATATTGGCGATGCTTCGGAATTTTCGGGCAAATTGTTTGTCACCGGCGTTGATGTGGACGGCTATCGGATATTGAGGACACATGCGCCGGCCGTACCGAACGCGATAGCCGCGCTGCTGCTGTATCTGCGCGATATGACCGGAAAAACGCCTCACGTCTATTTCGGCTGGAGCGAGGGGAATCCGGTCAAATACATGATCCGTTATATCCTTTTCGGCGAAGGCGACACGGCTCCGGTCACTCGCGAGATCTTACGGCAGGCAGAACCCGACCCCGAATTACGGCCGAGTGTTCACGTCGGTGGTTAACCAAAGGGATCGAATCGATAACCGACCCATGGCTCGGTCCGCAAATATCGCGGCTGTGACGGTTTCTTCTCGACCTTTTTGCGAAGCTGCCCGATAAAGACGCGGAGATACTCCGTCTGCTCTGTAAAATTCCCACCCCAGATCGCCGTCAATATCGCACGGTGCGTGATCACCTTGTTCCTGTTCTGGAATAGGAAAACGAGAAGGTCAAATTCCTTCGGCGTCAGGTGGATCGATTCGCCTTTGACCAACACCTCGCGTGTCGAAGGATCGATCACAAAATCGCCGTCCTCAAGTTTAGCTTCGGTCGCTTCCGCACCCTCAGGCGAACGCCGAAGTGCCGCCCGAACCCGTGCCAGCAGTTCGTCGATACCAAACGGCTTGAGGACATAGTCATCGGCTCCCGCATCAAGAGCATCTACCTTCGTCCGCTCCTCACCTTTGACCGACAGCACGATTATCGGGAGCTTTGAGGTCTTGCGTATTTCCCGGCAGAGTTCGATGCCGTCCATCTCGGGCATTTGCAGGTCGGTGATTATCAGGTCAGGATGCCAATCGCGAAACGTATCAAGCGCCGACACGCCGTCCGCCGCCGTCCGGACGTCATAACGATGCGCAGACAGGCTGTGCCGCAAAACTCTCGTGATCTGCGATTCGTCATCTACGACCAATACCTTTCTTGGCTCGCTCATTCTTCTCCGATCGGCAGCGTCAGCGTGACTTTGGTGCCAAATCCTTTCTCGCCCGAACTGATCTCAATTCGCCCGTTCTGTGCCTCGACGATGCCGCGTGCGATCGCGAGGCCGAGGCCGAGGCCATCCGAGTGGCTGCCGTCGAGCCGCACAAATTTCTCAAAGACCTTTTCCCGCATATCCGGCGGAATGCCGCTGCCTTCGTCCGAGATCGAGATAAGGACACTGTTCCCGTGTTCGAGAGCGGTTATCGTTATCGTCGTCCCGGAAGGCGAATATTTTACCGCATTCTCGATCAGATTATAGACGACTTCGGCGATCGCCCGCGCATCGACTCGGATAAGCGGCAATTCCTTCTGCAGGTTTACCGTCAAATGATGATCCGAGGCTATCTTTTCGGCACGGTCGAGTGCGATCGTAATGATCTCTTCGACGTGAGAAAGTGCCGCCGGTGTTCCGGCCGGTCCGGCCTCGACACGCGCCAATTGGACCATACTTTCGATAAAGCCGTTCAGCCGGTCGGTCTCTTCGTTTATTATCTCGAGAAACTCGGCTCGGCCCTCGCTGTTAAGTTCGATCGTACGATGCCCGCCTTCGCTGTCGAGCAAAGTCGTTACCGAAGCTTTTATCGACGTCAACGGAGTCCGCAGATCATGTGTCACTGCATCGAGCAACGCCGATTTCAGCTTTTCGCTTTGTATTAATGCCGCCGCTTCAGTTGCGTCCTGAAAAGCCTTCTGCAGCTCCTCATAAAGCCTTTCCGCCTCACGCGCACGCCGTCTCGCGTACTCAGAGAGTTCACCCGCAATGATCGCAGTCAAGGTAAACGCCGCCCACGCCACCAAATTCTGCGGTTCGGCGATAGTCCATTGCCCGATCGGCGGTAAAAAGAAGTAATTAAAGCACAACATCGCCGCCACCGATGCAAGCAATGCCGGGTTTCGCCCAAAAAACGTCGCCGACGACAACACGATCAAAAGCAATACGAGAGCGACCGTAACCAAATTTGCATGTACACCGAAAGTCGCCAGCAAGACCGTCGCCAACAAGACCGCCGCCCCCGAAACGCCGAAACGCAGCAAATTTGATTTAAATATTGCTTCGAGCCCCATGAGTGTTCTCAAAAAAACCACGCGCGATTAAACCAAAATTCGCGAAATCGGAATATTCTATCCTTTCTCGCAGAATTCGTGATTTTCGCGATCAAATTTCTTCGTGCTATCCCAATCGTTTTTGGAGATATTCTTTCAACCCATCGATACTCACGCGTTCTTGTTCCCAGGTATCGCGGTCGCGGACCGTGACTGCATTGTCCTCGAGCGTCTCGTGATCGACGGTGACACAGAACGGAGTGCCGATCTCGTCTTGACGGGCGTATAGTTTCCCGATGCCGCCGGTATCATCATAAACCGCTCTCATCGAAGGCTGCAGGTCGCGTTTGAGCTTTCTTGCAAGTGCGACGATGCCCTCGTTGTTCTTTGCGAGCGGAAGCACTGCAACTTTGATCGGAGCCAATGAGGGTTTCAACCTGAGTATGACACGCACCTCGCCTTTATCGTTGGTCTTTTCCGAGTACGCGTCCATCATAACCGCGAGCAACGTGCGGTTCACGCCGATCGACGGTTCGATGCAGTATGGATAAAACCGCTCATTCGTCTGAGGATCAAAATATGACAGATCCTCGGTCGAATCAGGGTTGATGCGCTTACCGTCCGCATCCTCAGGCTTTTTCGAATGGACACGCAGGTCATAGTCCGTTCGGTTCGCGATCCCCAACAACTCGTCGAACTGCTTTTCCTCATCCTCTCGTTCCGGGAAGAACCGGTAAAGAAAATCGACCGTGCGGTCTGAGTAGTGAGCCAGTTCCTGCTTGGTCTGCTCGTAATGCCTAATGTTAGCGCTTGAGATACCAAGCGTACCGAGCCACTCGTCATATGCGTCGATCCATTCCTGGTGGATCCGCGGAGCATCTTCGGGCCGGCAGAAATACTCGACCTCCATCTGCTCGAATTCACGAGTGCGGAAAATAAAATTCCCCGGTGTGACCTCATTTCGAAAGGCCTTGCCGATCTGCGCGATCCCGAACGGAAGTTTACGCCGGGACGTGTCCAGAACATTCTTGAAATTGATAAAGATACCCTGCGCAGTTTCGGGCCTGAGGTAGGCCAATGCCGTCGGATCATCGTCAGCGGATGCAGCTCCGACCGTCGTGCGAAACATAAGGTTAAAATCCTTTGGGTCGGTCAGGTCCTTCGATCCGCAATTCGAGCATTTCGCCCGCCCGTCCCCGGGATCGACCTCCAATTTGTCGAGCCGCAACCTGGCGTTACAGTCCCGGCAATCTACCAACGGATCGCTGAAAGTATCTTCGTGGCCCGAGTATTTCCATACCTGCCGGTTTTGGATAATGGACGAATCAACGCCCTCAACGTCGTCGCGAACGTACACGACCCAGTTCCACCAACTCTGCTTGATGTTGTTGGCAAGTTCGACGCCCAAGGGCCCATAATCCCACGATGAGCCGAGGCCTCCGTATATATCCGACGCAGGAAACACAAATCCCCGGCGTTTTGAGAGCGATACGATCGTTTCGATATTTGGTGCTGACATATATTGCGAATAGCGATCTGGCTCAGGATCACAGGCAAGATCGGCAAATGTAGATTCTACCAATTAATGTCGGTCTATTCACAGGTGAATTCAACGAAAAAAGGGATGGGCCAAAAGAGGCCCATCCCGATCCGAACGATCCATAACCGGCTATTGAATGACCGGCGGTACCGCCGATGGCGGCACGATGTAGATCTGATAAGTTGACTTATTACGGCTGCTGCCCTTTTGCAGCACTATCCGCCGCGGATCTATTCCTCTCGATTTTACAAGGTAATCCAGAGCCCGCTTTGAGATCCGGTCGTACGTATTTCGAGTCATGCTGACCCGATCAGTTCCGGGATAGATGTATATGTACAATTGAGCATCCGGTATGTTCTGGACCTGGATCGAACAATTATCGAGACGTGCCTTGTCGTCATCCGCCGAACGCGATTCAAACTCGTCGCAAAGCGTCCATTTCTCGGGCTCATCCGGCTTACGGGGCGTAACGTCGGTCGGGACCGATATGACCTGACGGCACTTATTGTCATAAACATCGTCATTTACATCCAGTTCGGCATTGATCGTCCTGCCGCCCAGCCCGGTCGAGTCGACCGTTATCGTCGGGGTTCCCTGACCATCGATATTCAAAGTTCCCGGCGACACCTTCCATGCATATTTGATCGGTATCGGAGCTGTGCCCGTATTGATCGCCGCAAAAGTCACGAGATCACCCTCGTTGACCCTTCCCGGGCCGCCGAGTTGGAAATTGTACGGACACGGACGTTTTATCGTCTCGCGAACTATCTTGAGACAGACACAATGCTTCTGGCCGCGTCTGATCTCGATCTCGCTCTTCCAAACCTTACCGTTCGGCCCCAAGACCTCGATCGTATGAAAGCCCGGAGCAAGGTAATATTCCGCAGGGGTTCCCACGCCCGTCATTCCCCTTTCGACGCCGTCGATCCGGACCGGATAGGCCTCTTCCGTCGTCTTGATGCTCAAAGTACCGGCATCCTTCGGACGCTTTTTGCCGCTGTCGTCAAATGACGCGAACGCATTCGAGACTCCGAGCGTCAGCATAAGGCCGACGATAATTAAAAAACTGTACCGTGTAACACGCATGTTGATTTCCTCTGATCATTGGGCCGGAACATTCGATCCCGGCCGCCATCGGCCTTTCTGCCGCTAAAACCCTTTGGCGAGCCTACTTCTCTTCGCCTTCGCTTTCGCCCTTGTTCTTCTTACCGAATTTTCGCCGTGCGGCCAATCCGATCGAAGCCAATCCAGTTCCGAATAACAGTATCGTCACCGGTTCGGGGACAGGTTCGGGTGGTGTCGGGGTCGGCGTCACCGTCGGTGTCGGGGTAGGCGTCGGCTCATCTTTTTTACGTTTGATCAGGATCAGTCCGATCGGGATCG
>CALDGX010000236.1 GCA_937941715.1 uncultured Chloracidobacterium sp.
ACATTCTTCTCTTCCGTAAAAAATCTCAATGCCTCAAAGCCGCCTTCGCGGCCGATGCCGCTGTCCTTCATACCGCCGAATGGGGTGCGTAAATCTCTCAGAAGCCAGCAGTTTATCCAGACGATGCCGGATTCAAGCTTTGCCGCCATTCGATGTGCTCGCGAAAGGTTTTCGGTCCAGACGGTCGCCGACAGACCGTAGCGAACGCTGTTTGCGTAAGTCAGAACTTCGTCTTCCGTATCGAACGGCATAATCGTCACGACCGGGCCGAAGATCTCTTCCTGATTCGTCCGGCAATCGTACGGGAGCCCCTCGATAACCGTCGGCTCGATAAACCATCCGTCGGCACACCGGCCGCTCAAAACCGCTTGCTCACCACCCGTCAGAATGCGTCCACCTTCACTTTCGGCGAGTTCAACGTACGACATTATCTTGTCAAAATGCTGCTTTGACACGATCGCTCCGACGTTGGTGTCGGGCAGCAAAGGATCGCCGACCTTTAATTCGGCAACGCGTGCGACAAAGTCCGTTTTGAAACGCTCATAGATCGGCCGCTCGACAAATATCCGCGACCCGCACAGACATATCTCGCCTTGATTTGAGAATGACGAGCGGACCGTGGTTGCCAGCATTTCCTCGTAATTGCAGTCTGCAAAGATGATATTCGGATTTTTGCCGCCGAGCTCGAGCGATAGCTTTTTGAACATCGGTGCGGCCGTCCTGGCAATGGCCTCGCCGGTCGCCGTACCGCCGGTAAACGAGATCGCTTTGACGTCCTTGTGCTCAACAATTGCCGAACCGACCTTTGGCCCAAGGCCGTGAACGATATTCAGAACGCCCGCCGGCAATCCGGCCTCGATGCATAGTTGGGACAACATGTAGGCCGTCATCGGCGTCACTTCGGACGGCTTGGCGACCACTGTACATCCAGCGGCGATCGCCGGGGCGATCTTCCATGTAAAAAGGTATAGCGGCAGATTCCATGGGCTTATACAGCCGACCACGCCGAGCGGTTGCCGCAGAGTATAATTTATAGCGTTCTGGCCTATGGTGTCATGCGACTCGTTTGCCGCGTGCATCGACGCCGTTGCATAGAACTTGAAATTGGCCATCGCTCGCGGAATATCGACCGTCCGGGCCAGCGAAACCGGCTTACCCTGATCCACGCTCTCGGCAACAGCGAACGTCTCGAGATCACGCTCGATCAGCCCGACCAGCCGCATCATGATGTCGTGCCGGGCCTCGGTAGGCGTCGCCGCCCACGCCGGAAACGCAGCCTGAGCCGCCGCGACGGCCATGTGCACATCGCGGTCGTCCGAATCGGGTATTTGCGAATAGACCTCGCCGATCGCGGGGTTGTAATTATCGAGATACTTACCCGAAATGGGTTCAGCCATAACTCCGCCGATGTAGTTAAGCAGTTTCATAGCGCATACGTTGGGATCCGAAAATAAATCACTCCGAAATCAGCAAGATGAACCGAAGTTGCTTTCATTCGTACTGAATCAGGAATATAGTGAGAACATACAGAAGATTGCCGAAATCGACTTGCTTTTGCAAGGATTCGTAATAGATATCTCGGAGGACGAAATTTGGCGTTGCCTTGTCCTGAGCGAACGACGAATTTCGAACAATTCTTATGACCCGCATATGTCCAAAGTGTAATCAAGTAAATCCACCTGAAGCAGCCTTTTGCCGCAACTGCGCCGCACCGATCGGCCCGACTGTCGGAGCACCGCCGCAGCAGTTTGGCGGACAGAATTTCAGCCCGCAGACCGGCGGTCCGCCCGGAGGTGCAGGCCAAAAGGCGATCGCGGCGTTAGTTTTGGCCATTATCGGCCTTTTGTGCTGTGGCGGCTTTACCGGCGTTCCGGCCGCAATAGTCGGTTGGATGGAACTCGACGCCATCAAAAACGGCAGGTCGTCGTCCGCGGGCAAATGGATGGCCCAGACCGGATTATGGGGCGGTATCGCTGTCACGGTCATCCACGGAGCGGTGTGGATCCTGTACCTTTTGATGGGGATGATGGCATCCTCAAATCCATATGGTTACTGATGTTGCAAGGAGCCGTTATGAAATGCAGAAACGGACATGAACAACCGGAGGCCGGTGCGAATTTCTGTATCTACTGTGGTCAGCCGATGATCGCTGTTGCCCAAGTTCCAGGCCCCGCACCGCCTCAACAACAGCAGGCCGGCAACGCTCCGATGCCGCCGAACGACCAATTACATCCTTCAAACTCCGCCCGACCGCCTCAACCCCCGATTCCGCCCGGTTACGGCCAGCAAGTACAACAATATCCGCCGGACCAACAACAGTATTACCGGCAAGCACAGGTCGGTGCACAACCGATCGTCTGCGGGTCGTGCGGAGGCAACCCGAACAATCTGCCGGGAAAGACGGTCGTCTGCCGCGAATGTCGGCTGCTGAAACCCCTCGTTCCCGGTTATTCGGTCGACAATTCGGCTTTTGCCTGGGCCGCTGACGCCAAGGCGATGGCGGCGCTCGAGGGTATGACGCCGCTCAACGCCGCCGCCAGGGCCGTTTCGGAAAAGGTTGGTCGCCGCTGGATCGAAGTGACCTTCAACGGCATTTTGCTCGGCGAAAAGCAGCTGCCGCAGATCTACGGCCAGGCCGTGCGGGCAGCCAGGATCCTGGGAATGTCGCATATGCCTGACATTTACCTGTCCGGAGATCGGGCATGGGATTGCCTCACTTTCGGGACCAGAAGCAATTCGTTCATCGTGATCGGCTCGGCACTTGCGGCAAACTTTCAGGGAGTCGATATGCTCTTTTTGCTGGCTCGCGAGATGGGACATTGCCGTGCTGGCCATGCGCTTTGGAAAACTGTCATCCGATTCTTTCTTGGCGAACAAGGCCCGACGAAAGGTATTCTCGCCGGTGGCATCTTTCAGGCGATCCTGAGCCCGAGCCATCTCGTTTCTGGGGCGATCGAGGTTCCGCTGCTCGCCTGGGCCCGTCAGGCGGAGATCACCGCCGACCGGGCCGGACTGCTGGCTGTCGGCAGTGAGGAAGTCGCACGGCGGGTGCTGCTCTCCTGGTCGCTTCGGTCGTCGGTGATGTTCAGGCAGATCAATATTGACGCCTGGCTCGAACAGCAGAACGAGGAGGAAGACAATTATTCAAAATTGTCCGAAATTACAACTACATCGACGCCGTACATTGGTCCGCGGCTAAAACTGCTATCGCAATATGCCGCAAGCCCGGAACTAAAACATTACCTCGGCGTCATTGCGGACTCGATCAAGCGGGGCAGCCCGCGCCCGCAACCGGGCGAGCGGATGCTGCGATTCAAATGCTCGACTTGCGGGGCTCCGATGAAGGTGCCGGCATCGGTTCTCGAGGGAAAACTCGTGTTGCCGGCCAGGTGCCCCAATTCAAAATGCGGAGCCATAACGCGTCTGGAAAAGCGGTCCACGCACCCAACAAACAAAAGGCCCAAACGGCCGGGGGAGGAAATAACTGATGCCGAATGAAGACAATGTCGAAAATATGACGATTACGGAAACCGCTCCTGACGGAACGCAAACCGTGATCGAAATATCCACCACTAAACCCGACGATGCGGACGATAAGACCTTGATCGAAGAAGTATTTGACGCCGTCTTTGATGACGGTGCCGAAGACTATGAGGTGGGCTCTGCAGACGTTGATGAGCCCGGCGACAGCGAGATGTACCAGACGCTGCCGACCGCCGATGAGATCAATATGAACTCAGTCGAGTTCTCGATCGGCCAGGAGACGTTTCCGGCCGGGTATGTCAACACGCCTGACACGACACCGGCCGTTGAGACCTCTGACGAAGTGGCGGCGGCGGCCGAAGCTGAACAGACAGCCCATGCCGAGGCTGCACGGGACGCCCAGGCGGCGGCTGATGATCTGATCGATCGCGGCGATTACGCGGCCGCGGCCGAAGCAAGGGCCACGGCCGAGGACGAAGCGTACGCTGCCGGTGACGATTCGATGCTTGGTTCATCGAGTTCGGGTGACCTTGAAAACGCGGCTTACCAACAAGAGACCGCGGCTGAATATCGCGATCAGCAAGCCGAACACATCGCCTCGGGCGACTATGAGGCGGCGAAACAGGACGCTCAAAATGCCGCGTACGCGACCGAGGATGCGGATTGGAGGGCCGGCGGCGACGACCATTCGGGCCAGTCGGACCGTGATGTTTCGAATCTGGACTGGGCCGCCTGGGACCAGAAGAACGCCGATAGTTCCCGGCAGGATGCCGCGTGGTACGCCGAGCACGATCTGCCGGACGCGGCGGCCGCCTCGGCCGACCAGGCGGGTGTTTACGACGCTCGGGCGGATGATTTCGCCGACCAGGCGGATCCGACAAGCGCGGGCTATGATTATGACCCGTCGTCCGCGGTCGAGTCAGGCGGTTCGTACGACGCTGCTGATGTCGACACGGGGTTTGACGCCGGAACAGTCGATTCGAGTGCAGCCTCGACGTATGATCCCGGGACCGATGACGTTTGAGCCGCGGCCGGATTATGGCCGAGCGACAAAATGAGCGATCGACCCGGGAGGCCCTTTTTTGGGGTATTTGTCCGAGACTGAAGTTGCGGTTTGATCGCCGGGCCGGTGATCGAAGCTCGGTATTTACTTCAACTTACCGTACTTTCTGAAGATCTCTTTGACCTTGTCGATCGGCAGGGCCTCGACCGTCCGGCCGTTACCGGTTACGGTCGTGGCTCGAAACAGCGAATTTAATATCGCTTCCTCGGTTGTTTCGATCACGGCCTGAAATAGCGGCGACATTGCGTCATTTCCGAGCACCTTGACGTCTCTCAATGGTTGTGACGCGATCACCCTGTTCACGGTCGAGAATGCGATCGCATAATCGCCGCTGCCGTTCGACATCGACGAACCCGTTCGCGCGAGGCCCGCCATCGAACGCTCGGCAAGACGACGGAGCTGTCGGTGATCAAGCGGCGCGTCCGTCGCGATCACGATGATGATCGAACCGTCCGGCGACGGGTCGGCCTCGGACGAACCCTTAGAAACGGCATTCTTTAAGTAATATTGTTCCAGCTCTTTGGCGACTGGGACACCATCGATCGACAAAATACCGCCAAAATTTGACTGGACCAGCACCCCGACCGTAAACCCGCCAAGCGATGCCGTCAATTTTCGTGACGCTGTCCCGATCCCGCCCTTCCATCCGAATGCGATGGTTCCGGTGCCGGCCCCGACCGAGCCTTCATCGACCGCACCGCTTTTGGCATTTTTGATCGCGCTAAAAACGTCTTCGCGAGACACATGCCGTCCGCGAATGTCATTCAACCCGCCGTCATTTGTCTCGGCCACGACCGGATTTATCGACCTCACATTTTCGTTACCCTTCAGGCCGAGCATGTAGTCGAGCAGATAATCAGCGGTCTTCGGCACCGATAATGTCGAGGTCAGCAGGATCGGCGTCTCGATCTCGCCGAGTTCGTTTACCTGTGTTGATCCGGCGAGTTTGCCAAAACCGTTACCGACATATACCGCCGCGGGGACCTTTTCCTGAAACAGATTTCCGCCGTGCGGCAGTATCGCCGTCACGCCCGTCCGAACGTTGTCGCCGCGAATGATGGTCGTTTGCCCGACGGTCACGCCGGCAACATCGGTGATCGCGTTAAATGCCCCCGGCGGCAGAACTCCGATCTTGAGCCCCAGGTCAGCGGCCCGCGGCCTCTGTTCCTGAGCTGAAACAGGGACCACCGCCGCCAGAGCGGCGATAATGATAAACAGTTGTCCGGCAATGCGTTGCATGAGATCTTTGGTTAAGGGCCGCCGCTCTCGCGGACGCCTCCTGATCAAACCTTCGCGAAAGTAAGGCCGGTCTGGCCCTGGTATTTGCCTCCGCGGTCGTTATAGCTGACGGCGCAATCCTCGTCGGACTCAAAAAAGAGAATTTGTCCGATGCCCTCGTTGACGTAAACACGCAGCGGCAAATTTGCCAGATTCGCGATCTCGACTACCAACCGCCCGGTCCATCCCGCTTCCAGCGGTGTCGTATTAACTAAAAGTCCGGCCCGAGCGTAGGTCGATTTACCAAGTGCGACGCCGGTCACGTTTCGAGGCATTCGAAAAGTTTCGACCGTAACACCGAGCCCGTAATGATGGCCCGGCAGGATGTAATATTTCGAACCGTCTTCGGCTGTCTGGAGGTCAGGTTCGATCAGTGAATATTGTTCGTCGAACCGTTTCGGGTCGATCTCTTTTCCATGCACGCTCGAAAAGATCCGAAAACCGTCGTCTGCCAAACGCATATCATAACCGTAGCTCGACGCCCCGGCCGAGATGATCTTTCGGCCGTCGATCTCACGAACGAGTTCCGGCAAGAACGGCTCGATCATCTGCTGTTCCTCGGCCATTCGCCGAAGCCAAATATCTGATTTGATGGTCATATCTTCAAATTGAAAAGGGTAATAAACTTCGACAGTTTATCACCCTTTGCACGCAAATCTCGAATACGGCCGAGCTAATGGTCGGTCAGTTTCAGTGTGCCGTCGCCAACCGTAAATTTGATCGGTATCCCGCCGTTCCCCGCCTTGGCCACGATCGATCTTTCGGTAAATTCGCCCTTTCGTATCCGCGGTTTTAGTCCCGGAAAGAGATTTTCGATCTTCCCGGTGCGAAGTATGGCGGCATCGATCTCAGCACTGATCGACGTCGGCAAATGTACCGTCAGGTCGCCTTTGACCATCTGAACATCGACCGACCGGCCGCGCCACCCTTTCGACACGATCGAGATGTCAGCCGTGCCGGTGCCGATGGTAATGTTCGTGCCGCCGCCGGAAAGTTCGATACGGGCGTTGGCGTCAAGAAAATTTACCCTTATCGAACCGTCGATCCCCGATATATTCAGGTCACCCTTGCCGCCGTCGATCTCAAGATCCGAGTAACGCGGTACTGACAGTTTATAGTCAACGCGGTAAGGCAGCCCGAGCAGCCCTTTAGGGAATTTCTTCCAGAGTTTTTTGTCGCCAACCCGGTTCTGCGTTCCTACCGTTATTACGCCAAATCGGCCGGTGCTCTCCTGCGTAACAAAATCCGTTACGGCGGCAAGCCGGTTAAGGTCCGCCTCGGTCGCCGCCTGCACCTCGATCTCGGCCGTGATCTCGATCTCGTTCTTTGTCGAACCAATGACCGTAATTGAGCCGTTCGGGGCACCGGCGATCGCGATGGTGCCGCCGGCCCCGAAATCGAGCCGGTCGGTTTTGGTAGTGGTCTTTTTTAACAGCTGCTGCGAGTATGCGGCCGTTGCCATTGCGGCGACTGCAAATAAGATCACAGCCGATTTTTTGAATTTTGACATTAGATCTCCTGCGGGCGAGCGGAAAGGAACTTGAGCGATGTTACCCGTAAAACGTTAGGCGGGTCAATGTCTATCTGCGAATGAAGCGGATGCCGCCCTGCTGATTGGTGACCGAAAGCGTAGCCGCCCCCGAGCCGAATCGGCCCGCGACACGACGGCCGTCGCTCAAATAGTTAAGATCACCGCCGGCGAAATCGCCCATTGAAATGCTGCGTGTCGACGGTGCGGTCGCGACGAACCGAAAATTCGAATTAGCCGGTATACGAAGATTGATGCTCCCCTTCATCGAGGAAAACCGGTAATTACCGCCGTCCTGGATCTCGCCATCAAAAAATATGTCGCCCGTCAGATTTTCGGCCGAGACCGCGGCGGCACCGATGTTGGTCAGCGTGATATCGCCCTCACTCGATATCTTGGCCCGGACCAACCCGCTGCGAACGCTGCTGACGTTCAGGTTGCCTATACGCGTCTCGATATCGACCTGCGCGTAATATGGCACCCTGATCGTAAAATTTACGTTCCCGACCTCGGGCCGGCCCTGGTTATCTTTGACCAGGTTGACCACGATCGTCCCGCTCAAATTTTGCGGCACGATGTTGGCCGCGGGAGCCTCGAGTGTCGCCGTGATATTGATGTCTGACCGGTTCCATCCCTCGACGGTAACGGTGCCCGAGCGGTTCATCAGTTGGAGCCTGACATTCTGTCCGGCGGGATACGTTTTGGAAAACCTTTTCTGCGCCGATGCCGGCCCGGCAAGCGCAAAGAAAAAAACTACGCTCATCAAGAGAAGAATCGTAGTTTTTGCCGCCCCTGCGGGGCCAAAACACATGTTTGATCCAGCCAACATCACCAAAAACTAAAGATCAGCAAAATCGCGCAGCAGGTTCATTTTATCCGACATAACGGCGTCAAGCATTTCGACCGAAAGTTCGTCATCCGGATCCTGCTGCAAAATATGAGTGTACTGTTCGACCGACTCGTCGATCACCTTCAAATTACGGTCAAACGCGTCACGCGTCACGCGGTCCCACTGCATACGGCGTGCCTGAACCCGGTCGTTCCAATAGGCGATCGCCGAACGTTGCTCCTGCAGGCGACGCTCACGCGACTGCTGCGGCGTCTCGATCAGGCCGACCTTTGCCAGGACCTTCTCAAATGTGGACATCGTCGCGGCCGACCGGGTCGTAAAATCGTCGCCCGACGGCTGCATATAATTTCTGATACCGACGACCGTCAGAAGCGAGCTTATGATCGCAATACCCAGCACCGCCGACGCAAGCTGCGGCAGCGAAAGGCTCCAAAATCTGCCCTTTGCCGGCTGCGGCAACTCCGCTTGCGGCGGTTTGATCTCACTTTCGATCGTGTTGCTGATGCGGCACCACATCGCCTTGGCGCTCGACGGGTTCAGATCGTCGGCGGCCTCGGCAGTACAGGTAAAGAGGATCGCCGAGAGATCTTCACAAACGACTGCGCATTCTGAGCAGACAGCCAAATGTTCCCGGACAAGGCCGGCCTGACTCTCGTCAAGCTCGTTGTCCAGAAAGGCACTCAGCAACTCTTTACAAACTTCGCAATTCACGCTTTGAGATCCCGCATTATGTCAGCCCGGTTCACGCCGCACGAGCCGCGTTTTTCGGGTGATTTACAATTCCTTTACAATAGATTACCCATCTCCCGGTTAGGTTGCCTTTTGCAACTTTTAATTTCGCCCTAAATGCCTTATTTCGCAGTCTATTGACACAAAAAACACGAACAAAACTTCATCTTGTTCGTGTTCCCCTTGTTCGTATGCCGGTTAATCCTTTTGTTTGATCAGCAATCCGCGCAGTTTCAACCGAGCCTTGTGCAGCTGCGATTTCGAGGTGCCGACCGAGATGCCCATGATGCGCGCGACCTCTTCGTGCTCAAAACCCTCAACGTCGTGAAGCAGGAACACACGCCGGTAACCGTTCGGAAGTTCGGCGATGGCATTTTTGAGGGCGATCCGGTCAACGACCTGCATTTTGTTCGGGTTGGCAGAACCGGCGACCGTCTGTTCCGGCATTTCGCCGTCATCCGAGGTCTTTTCGTTCTTAACGCTCCGCCGGCGAAAGTGCATTAGCACCTGATTGACCGTCAAGCGATGCAGCCAGGTCGAAAACGCCGAATCACCGCGAAAGCTGCCGATCTTCCGAAAGAGCTGAATGAAAACTTCTTGAGTAAGGTCTTCCGCCTCGGTCTGGCTGCTCGTCATCCGCAGACATAGACTATATGTCCGGCGGTGGTACTTTTGGTAGAGCAGTTCGAAGGCGGCAATGTTGCCAGCGGTCGCCAGGCGGCAAAGTTCGATGTCAGGTGTGTCCGCGTCAAAATATTCGGTCCCGCTTACAGCCGTCGTCGAGGCACCGGCCTGAGGCTGCAATGCACCCTCAAACCCAAAGGCGAGTTCCTTATCGATCGCCGCTGAGGCTATTTCCATAGTCGCACCTAATAGATCGCTGCCAGGTTGTAGAATTTCTTCTTGGGCTATGATGACCGACCTCCAACTACGGGTTGCTTACACTGCCAAAAGTTTATAGATAAAATCTCAAAAGGTAAAGCACATTTTGCTCTCGCCGAAACGGCTGTATCCGCCGATCGCCCGGGTATTTCGCCCGACACCGTAAGTGAGCGTCGGTTTTAGGGTAAACGCACCGATCAAGGGCACATTTCTAAAGGCTCTTATCTTTGACTCAAACCCTTTAGAAAGTTAATCTTTCTAATGCGGTACGAAGCGGGACGGACTGTCTTGTCCGTCTTATTTCTATGGATCATCCCCTTTACGAGATAATTGCACAATACGGCGTATATGCCGTTTTCCTTTTGTGCACCGTCGAGGGTGATATCACGCTGCTGATATCGGGCGTTTTGGCACATAGCGGCTTTTTCGGATCGTACAGTTTTATTAAGGTCCTGTTTTTCGGCACGCTTGGCGGCATCGTCGGCGATTGCTTCGGATATATGGTCGGCCGGATCTTTCACGAAAACGCCAAACATTACCGTTTCTACCAGGTCGCCCAGCCGCGGGTCGAAAAACTGATCGAAAAGTTTGGTGGTTTTGCGATCATCATCTCGAAATACATATACGGGATCAGGGTCGCGATGTGCGTCTTTTACGGCGTCGGAAAGATGCCCTTTTGGCGCTTTTTGGGACTTAGTGCGATAAGCTGTCTGACGTGGGTGATGCTGCTGGCGGGCGTCGGATATTTTTTCAGCGGGGCGATCACCTCGATCATCGGCGACTATAAACGCATCGGCATCGCGCTCTTCTTTATCGTGATGGTGCTGATCATAGTTTTTTACGTGATCGAACGCTACTGGCTCTCGGAGAAGGTCGAGGACGCAAGCCCCGAAACGATCCAGAAGATCGAAGAAAAACTCCTCGCCGTCGAGGAGGTCGCACAGGAAAAGCTCCATGACCTCAGCGAACGGCTGCACCTGACACGAGAAATGACCCGAGAGGAATTTGAAGAAGAGCTAAAACGGGACGGAGAACAGAAGCCAAAGCCGGACAGAAAAGATTGAGGGCCTGCGGCCAGACTTTATTGAATATGATCATCGAATCTTCAGCTCCGACCAGGGTCGACCTGGCGGGCGGCACTATCGACATACCACCTCTATTCTTGTTTCACGAAGGTGCGGCAACAGTCAATTTTGCCGTCGATCTGATGGCGTCGTGCCGCATCGAGACGCGTGACGACGATAAGATAATACTCGAGTCGATCGACCAGCGTTCGAGGTTTGAGACCACTGTCGGCGAGATCGCCGGCCTCAAGGACGAGCCGCGGCTTGAGCTGCTCTCAAAGCTCGTTTATTTCTTCCGTCCGGAAACCGGATTTCACATGACGACCGAGTCCCAAGCTCCGGCCGGTGCGGGCCTCGCGGGTTCGTCGACTCTCAACATCGCCTGCATCGGGGCATTGAACAAACTCGTCGGCGATCGTTACACCCCGGACAGATTCATCCCGATCGCGGCCGCGGTCGAATGTCAGGTCATCAGGGTGCCGACCGGCTATCAGGACTACTATTCAGCCCAGTACGGCGGGGTTGCGAGTATCCATTTCGGCCCGGCCGGTATGGAACGCGAGGCTCTCGGCGTTGACGTCGCCGAGCTCGAAGCCCGGATCGCAGTCTGCTACACGGGCGAGCCGCGAAACTCCGGAACGAATAACTGGGAGATAACCAAGCGTCACATCGACGGCGATGCTGAGATCTTTGAGATATTTGACCGCATCCGCGACACCGCACGCGATGTCCGTTCGCAGCTTATCGCCGGCGACTGGGATGCCGTCGGAACGACACTCGCCAACGCTTTCCCGAACCGAAAGCGGCTTTCGCCCAACATCACGACTCCCCAGATGGACCAGATCATCGAGACCGCGCATGCCAACGGCGCGATCGCCGCAAAAGTTTGCGGGGCCGGCGGCGGCGGCTGTATCGCGTTTTACTGCGAACGCGGCCGACGCGGCGACGTCGAACGAGCCTTGTCCGCCCACGACGGTGCGAGGGTGCTCGACTGGTCGGTCCAAACCAACGGCCTGACCGTCACCGTTTCAGACAGCTCGACAGCGGCAGTTTAGATCATTGTCACGAAATCGGCCCCGGCGGTGTATTACACGTAGAAAGCAACTTTTCTACATCAATACATCTACCGGAGGACTTCGTAATAATGAGATTTATAGATCGTAATCTGCAGAATATCGCGGCGGCATCGCTCGCGCTCGTGATCGGACTAACGGCGACCGCCGTTTTTGGCCAGGGGCCGCAGGGCAAGTACCAGCGTGAAAGCGGTTTTTGCAGCAATAACAACGCATCTTCGGATGACCGTGTTTCGGTTTCGGACCTTCGTGAAATGACCGTCGCCGCCGGCAGCGGTGTCAGTGTCGACGCCGGCAAAAACGGCGGTGTCGCGATCCTGGGCGAAGACCGCAGCGACGTCCTGATCCGTGCCTGCGTTCAAGCCTGGGGCAGCACGGCGGCTGACGCCAGATCAGCAGCCTCGGCGATCAGGATCAACACGAACGGAACGATAAAGGCGGAAAGCTCTGACGAAAACAATTGGGCGGTGTCCTATCAGATCCTGGTGCCGCGTTCGACCAATGTCGAGGTAACAGCCAAGAATGGCGGTATCTCGATCTCAGATGTCGACGGGACGACCGACCTGCGCACGGTCAATGGCGGACTGAATTTGGAAAACGTCGCGGGCAGCGTTAAGGGCCTGACGACCAACGGCGGCGTGCGAGTCACACTTTCGGGTTCGACGTGGAAGGGCTCGGGCCTCGACGTCCAAACCACGAACGGCGGTGTCAACCTGACGCTGCCGGCAAATTACGCCGCAAATATCGAGACGGGAACCGTCAACGGCGGTATGAAGAGTGACCTCCCGGCTCTGGCGGTCACCACCGAAGACGAACGCGGCGATTCACGCACCCGTTCAAAACGGATCGTCACGGCGATCAACGGCGGCGGTGCCCCGATCCGCGTT
>CALDGX010000237.1 GCA_937941715.1 uncultured Chloracidobacterium sp.
TGTATCTTGCCTGCGCAAAATCCAAATCCGTTTCCTCGTCGCGCTCATAGCCGGTGAATTTTTGACGAATGTTGTCTTGTCCGCCGTAGCCTTGTGCGGATGTGCGGCCGCCGGTGCCGGCGTTGATTTCCTCACCGAACGGCATGTAGTCGTGGCGGGCGATGACGTTGCCTAGTCTGTCGGTGTTTATGCGCGGGGAGCCGAGATGGTCGTCGGTCGTGAAGTTGACCTTGGCGTCTTGCGGTGCGGCGACGACGGTCGAGTATTCGGCGACGGTTCGTCCCATCGCGTCGTACACGAAGATCGTCGTCTCACCCGTCGAAGGCACTACCTTTTTGACCCGTTTCCCGTCGCCGTCGTACGAGTAAACTCCCACATCTCCGCCATTTTGCATGACTTTGACCTGTTTGTTCTCAGAGTCGTATGTGAATGAGCGGCCCTCGGCGTCCGTCGTGGTGTTGCCGCTCGCGTCGTAGTTCCAGCCTGCCGAGGTTAGACGGTTGTTGGCGGTCGAAATCGTCGGATTGCAGACGGCTTCGGGGCATCCGGCGGCGGGAACCGTCGTGTTGTTATTTGCAAAATCAAACCGCCGATTGCCGTAGCGGTCGAACGTGTATGTTTGCTTCCAAGTCTGCGAGCCGTTGTTCGTCTCGGTCGCCGACGCGAGGCGATTCAGCGCGTCGTAGGTGTAATTCTGCACAAACGGCTGGCCCAAACCCGGAACCGTGATCGTCTGACTCTGCACATTGCCATTATTCGCCGAGCCGTAGCTGTATTCAAGTCGCAGTTTGTCATATGCTGCCGTCGATGTCGTGCCGGTGCCGAGCCTGATTTCATAAGGCTGTAATCTTGAGTTAAAGAGCGTCGATTCCCAAAGGTTGTTGCCGAGCTTCATGCTCGTTACGCTACCGGCGGCGTTGTATGTAAACGTGTTTGCGTAGCTCGAAAAAGCGGCGGCGGCGTTCTTTTTGCTCTCGACATTCGCGAGATCGCCCGACGCATCCAAAGTGTTTTTGACCACTCGACCCGAAGGGTAAGTCTCGTCCTTCAATCCACCCGACAAAAAGTAGCTGTAACCGGTCGTGTAAGCCTGCCCATCCGTCGTCTGCGTATGCGAATAAAAATCGATTCAGATGAATAATGACAGAACGATTCCGCTTGACATTGATAGGATTCTTTTCTGTCAAAATCGATTCTACTCGATTAATCGAGGAACCGCCTTTATTACATCACGCTTGACCCTTTTATCCCCCCCTAGACTCGAGTTCAAAGATGTCAGTTGTCTTGCTTACTGCTCTAGTATTCTCAATGCTTCTTTTCGAGCGCTCGAAAACTTGGCTTTTGAAGAAGTTTTCAAAAAAATCTCGAGTGCTTGTATAGAGTCAATTCCACCGATTTGGCCCAACGAATAAACAGAGGAGAAAACGACATCTTCTGATGAGTCTGTAAGCCCCTTCTTCAAACTTGATATTCCCATTTTCGAGTTTAACCGTCCCAAAGCCTCTGCGACGTGGCTTCTAACGATACTGGCTTCTCTTGATCTATCCATGATTTCAACTAGCACAGATTCCGCACGCTTGTCTCCGATAAGTCCAAGAGCATAAGCGGCGGCGGCCCGCCTTTTTGGACGAGTATCGTCTTTAAGTTCTTTCAATAGGTTCGGCACAACGGCTTTACTTTTGATTAAGCCTAATGAAATTGCAGACTCCCACACAATTTCCATATCGCTATCAAGAAATCCGACCATCAATGAGTTGCGCGCACTTTTGTTCCTGAGTTGCCCAGCCAGCCAAATCGCGCTAATCCTTGTTGAAAATTGAACATTAGGGTTCCGAATTACCTCAAATAGTGTTGCGAACGAAGTAACCCCATTAGTTAACAATCTATCTATTTTAGGTTTCATTGACCGTCGCACATCGCTTGATGTGGATTCCACGAGTTTACGTACTTTGTCTGAAAAATCTTTATTCATAATAAACGTCATGCTGCGAGTTTCTATCGGCCGCGCCAACATCTAATAACGTGAGGATGTCGAACATACCAGCCGTCCCGCCGGATCGATTGGACCGCATCCAAGGCATTCCTACTAGCGATAGGTTTTGACGGGCCACTTCCTGTCGCCTCGACTATTTCTTGAACTCCTGGATCCTTGTAATTTGTAAGGTGTCCACGAGCCAAGCAGGTAGTCCACGTTCGCGGCATCATTTGTGGGTCTTTTGTAGGTGTATTTGTAGCAGTATCAGGGTTCGCCTGTGTATCGACATTTGGGGTCTGTCGTCGAAAATCTAAATTCGGATCGTAAACACAGCCTCCGTTACCATCAGATTTCATGCCCGGACTTGCCCCACAACCGGTTGGCGTGGGATTTAGAAGAATTGTAATTACCGCCCCACCTGCCTTACCTACTGTTAATGCTGTTTTTCCAGTGGTCGTTACGCCTTTTTTTGCGTAGTACCACCACATCTCATACCAGCGCGGTTCACGAATTGTTTCTTTGACCGTTTCCTTAATAACTTCCTTGACGGCCTCAACTGTGACCGTTCCTACGGCACCTGCGACTACGACTCCATCCTTAATTTCTACAACGTTTCCGTTTTCGTCACAAACTTTTCCTTCCGGACAACCTGATTTATTCGATTTTTCAGCGACCATTCCGGTCGGATCAACAAGGTTAAGAGGATTATTCAAAACATACGTATATCGATTGAAGCTCTGAGGTGTATTAATAGCTGCTGACGCCATATACGGATCAGGGGTCGTAAATCGCCCCATTGAACCCACATGCATTCGAGCTTTTGCGTCGTCAAAACCCGTTTCTGTGTCATATTCATAGCCGGTAAACTGCTTCCGTACGGTGTCGATAGTGTAGCCAGTCGTTGAGCGGCTGCCTGTTGCTGCGATCTCTTCTCCAAACGGATAGTAGTCGTGTCTGGCAATCACGGAACCAGTTACATCAGTGTTAACTCTCG
>CALDGX010000238.1 GCA_937941715.1 uncultured Chloracidobacterium sp.
CCGCGAGGGCGGCCGCACGGTCGGTGCCGGAACCGTTTCGGAGATCGTGGAATAAGTTTGAGTAGCCAGTAGCCGGTAGTTGGTAGAAAAACACTTTCTGCCAACTACCGTCTGCTAACTACCGACTACTGAGGATTTATGCCGAGAGATAACATTATTTTGCAGTGCACGGAGTGCAAAGAACGCAACTACGTGACGACCAAGAACAAAAAGAACACGCCGAACAGGTTGGAGTTCAAGAAGTTCTGCCGCCGTTGCCGTTGCCACACGCTGCACAGAGAGAACAAGTAGTGATCGTGGAAAGTCGATAGTGGGAAGTGAAGGCTAAATTCTTCACTTTCCACTTTCCGCTCTAAACTTGAAACTATTTTACAGGGGTATGGTGTCAATGGTTAGCATGGAGGTCTCCAAAACCTTAGGTCCGGGTTCGAGTCCTGGTACCCCTGCCATTGAAGATTATTGGGAGAATTAACGTGTCAGAAGCTGTAGCTCCGATCGAAGGAAAACATAAAGAGGGCATTGGCGAATTCGTCAAGCACACGCGGGCAGAACTCGATAAGACGTCATTTCCGTCGTCCGAAGACGTCAAGAACACGACGATCATCGTGATCGTCAGTGTGATATTTTTTGCGGCATATCTCTTCCTGATCGATCACGGCTGGACATATCTCCTCGAAGGATTGACCTGGCTGGTGAACAAGATCGCCGGCGTTTAGTACATAAGGATATTTGAGATGAAGCAGTGGTTTTTTATCCACACCTATTCCGGCCACGAGAACAAGGTTCGCGAGAGTCTGGAAGCACGGATCCGCGACATGGAGCTCGCCGAACAGATCACCGGCGTTCTGCTGCCGAAAGAAAAGGTCGTCGAGATGCGTGGAAACAAGGAATATGTCTCTGAGCGAATGTTCTATCCGGGATATGTGCTGGTCGAGATCGACTGCGACGAAAAGGGCAAGATACCTGACAACGTCTTTCACGTGATCAAAGCGACCCCGAAGGTCACCGGATTTTTGGGCGGCAAAGCCCCGACACCGTTAACGCAGGCCGAGGTCGATCAGATCATCAGTAATATTGAGGTCGCGACCGAAAAACCGAAACCGAAGTTCTCGTATGAGGTCGGTGAAGTTGTAAGGATCAAGTCCGGCCCGTTCGCGAGCTTTACCGGTAAGGTCGAAGAGGTCAACGAAGACAAATCGACGCTTAAGGTTTCGATCACGATCTTTGGACGCTCGACACCGTATGAGCTCAGCTTCCTTGAGGTCGAAAAGGTCACTTTTGCAGAGGAAGAATAACCTGAAGTAGAGGCCGCTGCCCGCAGGTTATCAAAAAGCAGTATTTGTTCGAATGAGGACATTCCCGGAATGAAGTTTCGGGATCGTTAATCAAAAAGGAGAAGTTGCAGGCCGGGTGTCTGCGATCCGTCAGAAAATGGCAAAGAAGATAGAAGGTTACATCAAGTTGCAGATCCCCGCCGGCAAGGCGAATCCGGCGCCGCCGATCGGCCCGGCTCTCGGCCAGCACGGCGTTAACATCATGGAGTTTTGCAAGGCGTTCAACGCCAAGACGCAAAACGACGATCCGGATATGAAAGTGCCGGTCGTTATCACGGTCTATGCCGACCGTTCGTTCTCGTTTGAAACGAAAACTCCGCCGGCAGCAGATCTGTTGAGAAAGGCATCGGGGATCGCAAAGGGGTCGGGTAAACCGAATCGTGAAAAGATCGGTACGATCTCGCGTGCGAAGATCGAAGAGATCGCCAAGTTGAAAATGGTAGATCTCAACACGTCGAATCTCGAATCGGCTATGAAGACGATCGAGGGAACGGCAAAATCAATGGGACTCACAATCGAATAACGATCGGACAATATCGGATCCTGTATTCGATATCCGCGAGATCGTTATTAGGGAGAACGACACAGTCGTTCGTTAATACCTGGAGGTAAAATGAAAAGAGGCAAGAAATATCTTGCGGCTCTGGAAAAGATCGAGCCGCATAAGAAGCACACGCTTGAAGAAGCTGTCGCTAAGTTGAAAGAGATCGCATTTGCCAAGTTTGACGAAACCGTTGAACTAACAATGTGGCTTGGCGTTGATCCCCGAAAAGCGGATCAGCTGGTTCGCGGAACGATCGTTCTGCCCCACGGACTTGGCGGTGCCGCCAAGAAGATCGTTGTCATCGCACAGGGTGACAAGGTCCGTGAAGCCGAAGAGGCCGGAGCTGATGTGGCGGGCGGCGACGATATCGTCGAAAAGATCCGCGGCGGATGGCTGGACTTTGACGCACTCATCGCGACTCCCGACATGATGGGAAAGGTCGGCCAGCTTGGAAAGGTCCTCGGTCCTCGAGGCCTGATGCCCAACCCGAAAACAGGTACCGTTACGATGGACGTTAAAACCGCCATCGAAGAGACCAAGGCCGGTAAGGTCGAATATCGCGTCGATAAGACCGGTGTTATTCACTCGCCGGTCGGTAAAGTGTCATTTGACGACGCAAAGCTGGCCGAGAATACCAAGGTCCTGATCTCAGCGGTCATGAAGGCAAAGCCGACCACCGCCAAGGGAAGGTATCTCAAGAAGATCAATCTTGCTGCGACGATGAGCCCGGGCGTATTGCTCGATGAGCTTGCCTACGCATAGTTAGTGAGGAGCGAATAGAGAAATGAAAACTAGAGAAACAAAACAGAAAGACCTGGCCGCCCTCACTGAGTCGCTTTCCAATTCCAAATCTGCGATGGTCGTGAGCTTTACCAAACTGACCGTTTCGAAAGATCAGGAGTTCAGAAAGAGCCTGCGTGAAGCCGGAGCAAAATATCAGGTAGTCAAGAATACCCTGGCCCGTATCGCGGTCAAAGGAACACAGTTCGAAGAAGCTTCGGGTGCATTCAAGGGCGTGACGGCGATCGCCTGGACCGAAAATGATCCTGTCGTGCTTTCGAAAGCAATTTCGAAGTTCATGAAGGAGAATGCCGATATCTACACGTTCAAATCGGGCGTGGTGGACGGCAAACTGGTCGATCTTCAGCAACTGACGACGATCGCGAATCTGCCGTCGAAAGAAGAGCTTATCTCGAAGCTGCTTTACGTTATCAACAGCGGTGCCCAACGCATCGTTACGGTCATCAACGCAGTACCGCGTGATCTGGCTGTTGTGATCAAGCAGATCGGTGAGGCAAAGCCGGCGGACGGCTCAGCCGCTCCGGCGGTCGAAGCCAAGGCCGAAGCTCCGGCAGCTGAAGTTGAAGAAGCTCCGGAAGTTGAAGAAGTTGCGGCGGCCGAGGAAACTCCGGCAGCCGAGGAAGCTCCGGCCGCTGAGGCCGAAGCCGCACCGGAAGGATCCGCTTCTGCTGAAGAAGAGGCTCCGGCGGACGAAGCAGCTGAATAGTAAAAGTTTTGTCCCGGGCGAGGGCCCGGGACTCAAAGCCGTACTCAAGGAAAGCGAGCGGGGCAATTGTCAGGTTGCCTTGCGTCGGACAAAGCGGGAAGGTGATGCAACCCGGTCCGCTAAGTCCCGTGGGTTCTCGCGGCTGACAACCAAGCCGTGGATGGACAAGGCATGTCATTAAACAGGCGGCCTCTACGATCCACGATTTACGAATAAACAAAGAACCCTATTGGAGGAATAGATAAAAGTCATGGCAACTACAAAAGCAGACGTTATTGAGTATTTGAAAGGTGTGTCGCTTCTCGAAGCGTCGGAATTGGTCAAGGAACTTGAAGAAGTGTTTGGCGTGTCGGCCGCTGCTGCTGCAGCTCCGATGATGATGGCCGCTCCGGCCGGCGGTGAGACCGCTGCTGCCGAAGAGAAGGATTCGTTTGACGTTGTCCTTACGGCTGCCGGCGGCAACAAGATCGCTGTCATCAAGGTCGTTCGTGAAGTCGTTGCAGGTCTCGGCCTCAAGGAAGCGAAGGATCTGGTCGACGGCGCTCCGAAGGCCCTCAAGGAAGGCGTTTCGAAGGCAGAAGCTGAAGACATCAAGGCCAAATTGACCGAAGCCGGTGCAACCGTCGAGGTCAAATAACTGCGTTCTGAATAGCGGGACGCCCGATCATTGACGGGCGTCCCATTATTTGGATCTGGATGAAATTAGTGCTAAACTGAATGATTCGCGGCTGATGACCGATATTGACGTCGATCGCGGATCTCAGGCGAGCAATACGAAAGCCTTGGTTTTACCGGGGAGTTCGTGGACTTAGGGGCGACATTGTCGCAAAAAATTGGAGAGTTGGTGTCTCGTTTCGGCACTCTCGAAAAATTTATTTAACAGCGAAATGCTGCTGAAAAGCGGTCAGGGAAAACTTTACCCTCGACCGCATTTGGCGTCTTTTCGAAAAGATCTCTGAAGCGGCACCTGCCCAGCGAAAATCGTATCAGGTCTCGTATCAGGAATCAACAGGTTTTGATAGCCCGCTATTAATAATATGATCAACAATCCGCTACAGAATAAATCAACAGGCCTTGGACGACGCACCAGTCAGTCGCCCCAACGCGTGGATTTCTCAAAGATCTACACGACGGCCCAGATCCCGAATCTGATCGAGGTACAGCGCGAATCGTACAACCGGTTCCTGCAGATGGACCTGATCCCGGAAGAGCGCGATTACATCGGTCTCCAGTCGGTATTCTCATCGATCTTCCCGGTTTCGGATTTTCGCGAAACGGCGACCCTCGAATATGTTGAGTATCAGATCGGCAACTGGCAGTGTAAGTGCGGAAATCTCGAGGGCCTCGAGCACCTGAGAGCTAATTGTAAGAACTGTAGTGCGAAGATCAAGGTCGATCCGTTCAACCCGGCCGAAGTGCTCTGTAATAATTGCGGCACATTCAATGCCGTACGCCCGAATCTCTGCAACAACTGCGGTGAGCCGGTCGGACTGAAGCACAAACATGATCAGCAGGAATGTCAGGAACGCGGAATGTCGTACAGCGTGCCGCTCAAGGTCAAGATCCGTCTGACGGTTTACGACAAGGATCCTGAAACCGGCACTTCGACGATCCGCGACATCAAGGAAGAAGATGTTTTCTTCGGCGAGATCCCGCTGATGACGGATAACGGTACGTTCATTATCAACGGTACCGAACGTGTAATCGTTTCGCAGCTGCACCGCAGCCCGGGCGTTTTCTTTAAGGGCGACCGCGACGAATATCTGGCGAAGATCATTCCGTACCGCGGTTCGTGGGTCGAATTTGAGTACGACCAGAAAGGTATTCTTCACGCCCGTCTCGGAAAGCGAAAGATCATAGCGACGATCTTCCTCAGGGCTCTCGGACTGTGGCTCAACCCGCAGATCGATATGAAGACGGTCTCGGACAGCATTCTCGAAGAGGTCGTCAAGAACGCCGAGTATTCGAATGCCAGCATCCTGCGGCTCTTTTACGTTACGGACGAGATCTCAATTGAAAAGGGCACTCTCGGCCTCAAGGTCAAGCCTGAGGGCGAAACGCATCTGGTCGGAATGCGTTCGGAACAGGACATTAAGGACAAGGGCGACGATGTCGTCCGCGTCGGCAAGAAGGTCACCAAGTCGGCCCTCGCCGATCTCCGGCGAATGGGTAAAGATCGTGTTGAGGTCGCCGCGTCGGACTTTGAGGGTGCGTTTGCCCTTGAGGATGTCGTTAATACCGAAACCGGCGAAGTGATCGTCGAGTCAAATACCGAGATAACGGCCGCGACACTGCAGAAGATCGTCGAAGAAGGTGTTTCCAGCCTTGAGATATTTTTCCCGAAACGCGATGTTATCGGCGAAGTGATATCGGCCACGCTTCGGAAGGACGCGATCGGCAAACCGGTCGATGCATTGCTCGAAATTTACCGCAAAATGCGTCCCGGCGATCCGCCGACGGTCCCGACCGCTTACCGTTTGCTCGAGGGGATGTTCTTTGACGCTCGCCGGTTCGACCTCTCGCGGGTCGGCCGATTAAAGTTCAACATCAAGATGGGCCGCCCTGAGCGCGATCGTATCACCGATCCGCTGCTTCAGGCCGGTGACTTCATCGAGGTTGTCAATTACCTTCTCCGAATGAAGAAGGACAGCGAACATTACAGCCAGGATGACATCGATCACCTCGGCAACCGCCGCGTCCGTGCCGTCGGTGAACTGCTTGAAAATCAGTTCCGCATCGGCCTCGAGCGTATGGAGCGTGCGATCAAGGAAAAGATGTCGATCCAGCAGGATATGTTTACGACGATGCCCCGCGATCTCGTAAACGCCAAGCCGGTAACGGCTGCTGTTCGTGAATTTTTCGGTTCGTCACAGCTTTCGCAGTTCATGGACCAGACGAACCCGCTCTCTGAGATCACGCACAAGCGTCGACTGTCGGCCCTCGGGCCCGGCGGCCTCTCGCGTGAGCGTGCCGGATTTGAGGTTCGCGACGTTCACCCGACACACTATGGACGTATCTGCCCGATCGAGACGCCTGAAGGCCCGAATATCGGCCTGATCTCGTCGCTGTCGTGTTTTGCACGAATCAACGAGTTTGGCTTTATCGAATCACCTTACCGACGCGTGGTCGATGGCCGTGTGATCGAGTACGTCAAGATCCACAACGGCGGTGACACGACATTTAAGCCGGGCGAGCACGTACCGCTTGAAGACGTCGAGGCAGCCAATAAGAAGATCAAGGACGGCAAAAAGGCTGAGTTTGAACCGTATCCTTTCTACCTGACCGCTTGGGAAGAAGACAAATGGATCATCGGCCAGGCGAATATCGAACTCGACGAAAAGGGCAATATCGTTAATGAGAGAAATGCCGCTCGTCAGAAAGGCGAATTCATCACGGCCGACCGGCTCGATACCCAATATATGGACGTTTCGCCGAAACAGCTCGTTTCGGTCGCCGCGTCGCTCATCCCTTTCCTCGAGAACGACGACGCCAACCGAGCACTGATGGGTTCGAACATGCAGCGTCAGTCAGTACCGCTGCTCTGTGCCGAGTCGCCGTATGTCGGCACCGGTATGGAAAAGATCGCCGCCCGCGATTCGGGAGCCGTGGTTATCGCAAAGCGTGACGGCGTTGTCGACTATGTCGACTCCGAGCGTATCATCGTCAAGGCCGACCACCAGGTCGACGGCACGATCTCGCGTGAGGTGACCGCCGACATCTACTCGCTGGTCAAATTCAAGCGATCGAACCAGAACACCTGTATCAACCAGCGTCCGATCGTTCAGGTCGGTGAACGTGTTAAGAAGGGAATGGTCATCGCCGACGGACCTTGTACGGATCGCGGTGAACTCGCCCTCGGCCGCAACGTGCTCGTCGCGTTCATGCCGTGGCGTGGATACAACTTTGAGGATGCGATCCTCGTTTCTGAGCGGCTCGTTAAGGACGATTACTATACGTCGATCCACATCGAGGAGCTCGAGATCGAAGCACGCGACACCAAACTCGGCCCCGAGGAGATCACTCGTGATATCCCGAACATCGGCGAAAATATGCTCCGCGACCTCGACGAATCGGGCATCATCCGTATCGGCGCACAGGTCAAGCCTGGTTCCGTACTCGTCGGTAAGGTTACGCCGAAGGGCGAAACACAGCTGACGGCTGAGGAGAAACTGCTTCGGGCCATCTTCGGCGAAAAGGCCGGCGACGTTAAGGACGCATCGCTCAACTGCCCGCCGGGGATCGACGGCACGGTTGTCGACGTTCAGATCTTCACCCGCAAGGGCCAGGATAAGGACGAACGAAGCCTGGATATCGAGGGCATGGAAGAAGACGATCTTCATCGCGACCTTGATGACGAGATCCGCATCCTGCAGGAGCAGCGTGACGAACGTATCTATGAGCTGTTTGACGGCCGCAAGCTGACCAAGGACCTTGTGGACGGCAAAGACGTCCTCATCAAAAAGGGCGAGACGCTTAACCGCGAGGTACTCAAGGGCATCGATATCAAACTGCTCCGCAAGGCTGAGGTGTCCTCGGGTTCGGTCGATATCATCGCCGAGGTCAAGGAATACGAACAGCGTACGGAACGCCAGATCAACATTCTTCGCGACATCTACGACGAAAAGATCACCAAGCTCAAGCAGGGCGATGAACTGCCTCCGGGCGTGATCAAGATGGTCAAGGTTTTCGTCGCGATGAAGCGTAAGCTTTCTGTAGGCGACAAGATGGCCGGCCGTCACGGTAACAAGGGCGTCATCGCCCGCATTTTGCCGGAAGAAGATATGCCGTATCTGCCGGACGGAACGCCGGTCGAGATCGTTCTAAATCCGCTGGGCGTGCCCTCGCGTATGAACGTCGGGCAGATCCTCGAAACGCACCTCGGCTGGGCCGCTCGTGTTTTGGGACTGCACTTTGCGACGCCTGTCTTCGACGGCGCCAGCGAAGTCGAGATCAAGGAATATATCGGCAAGGCGAACGACAAGTATGACGAGCTCGGCCTGCCGCCGTCTGTCGGCCCGTCGGGCAAAACACGTCTCTATGACGGCCTGACCGGTGAGCAGTTCGAGCAGAAGGTAACCGTCGGTTACATTTACATGCTCAAACTCTCGCACCTGGTCGATGACAAGATCCACGCCCGCTCCATCGGGCCGTACAGCTTGATCACGCAGCAGCCGCTCGGCGGTAAGGCCCAGTTCGGCGGACAGCGTTTCGGCGAAATGGAAGTGTGGGCACTCGAGGCGTATGGTGCGGCTCATATCCTGCAGGAATTGCTGACGTGCAAGTCGGACGATGTCGCAGGACGTTCGAAGATCTACGAAACGATCGTTAAGGGCGTTTCGAACTTCGAGCCGGGAATACCGGAGTCGTTCAACGTGCTTGTCCGCGAGCTGCAGTCGCTTTGCCTCGATGTCGAGCTCATCCAGGAAGATGAGATCGACCCCGAGGAAGTGGTTGCCGGTCTTGACGCAATTGTAGGTGTTGATTAGTTTCCGAGTTCCAAGTTCCGGGTTCCAAGTTGGTGAACCCGGAACATTAGAATCAACAGAAACTTGGAACTTGAAACTTTGAAATAGGAACTCTAAAAACATGTTTCGATTTAATAGCGAAAACAAAACGCAGTTAACCGCAAATTACGAGGCGATCAGGATCAGTCTGGCATCACCGGACAAGATCCGTTCGTGGTCGCACGGCGAGGTCACCAAGCCGGAGACGATCAATTACCGAACCTTTAAGCCGGAGCGCGACGGGCTATTCTGTGCGCGAATCTTCGGCCCGGTTTCGGATTGGGAATGTCTCTGCGGTAAGTACAAGCGAATGAAGCACCGCGGAGTCATATGCGACAAGTGCGGTGTCGAAGTGACGCAGTCAAAAGTTCGCCGTGAACGCCTCGGCCACATCGAGCTCGCCAGCCCGTGCTCGCACGTTTGGTTCTTCAAGGGCCTGCCGTCGCGTATCGGCCATTTGCTCGACATCACGCTCCGCGACCTTGAAAAGATCCTCTATTTCGAAACGTATATCGTCGTTGACGAAGGCGACGTTCCGGACCTCAAGCAAAAGGACCTTTTGACTGACGAGAGGTTCCGCGAACTTTCGCGTGACTATCCGAATCAGTTCATCGCCAAAATGGGTGCCGAGGCGATCAAGGACCTTTTGCAGAAGATCGACATTGCCGAGCTTGTCGAAGAGCTCCGTGCAAAGATGCGCGAAGAGACGTCGCAGCAGAAAAAGCTGAAGTACTCCAAGCGTCTGAAGGTCTCAAATTCGTTCCTGCGTTCGGGTAATCACCCCGACTGGATGATCCTCGACGTGATACCGGTAATTCCGCCCGAACTTCGCCCGCTCGTGCCTCTCGACGGCGGCCGTTTCGCGACGTCGGATCTCAACGATCTGTATCGCCGCGTGATCAACCGCAACAACCGTTTGAAGAAGCTCATCGAGCTGCGTGCCCCCGAGGTCATCGTCCGCAACGAAAAGCGTATGCTCCAGGAGGCGGTCGACGCCCTCTTTGACAACGGACGCCGCGGCCGCGTTTTGCGCGGTGCCAACAATCGCCCGCTCAAATCGCTTTCGGGCACGCTCAAGGGCAAACAGGGCCGTTTCCGTCAGAATCTCCTCGGAAAGCGTGTCGACTATTCAGGCCGTTCGGTGATCGTGGTCGGCCCCGAGCTCAAACTGCATCAGTGTGGTTTGCCGAAGAAAATGGCGCTCGAGCTGTTCAAGCCGTTTATCTACAACAAACTCGAAAAGGACGCCCATGCCGCGACGATCAAGCAGGCACGAGAAATGGTCGAGCGTCAGGAGCCGATCGTCTGGGACATTCTCGAGGAGGTCATTCGTGAGCATCCGGTTCTGCTGAACCGTGCGCCGACGCTTCACCGTCTCGGTATCCAGGCTTTTGAGCCGGTCCTCGTCGAGGGTAAAGCCATCAAGATCCATCCGCTCGTTTGTACGGCGTTCAACGCCGACTTCGACGGCGACCAGATGGCCGTTCATATCCCGCTGTCGCCTGAAGCGCAGATCGAGGCAAGTGTTTTGATGCTTGCGTCGAACAATCTTCTCAGCCCGGCCAGCGGCCAGCCGATCACCGTTCCTTCGCAGGACATCGTTCTCGGCTGCTACTACCTGACGCTCGGCCGCGAAGGGCTCAAGGGCGAGAACAAAGCCTTTAACTCGATCGAGGACGCGTTGCTCGCGCTCGACGCCGGCGTTATCGAGACCCAAACGAAGATCCGCCTGCGGTGGCGCGGTGATCTGATGGATCTATCGCTCGAGCACAATAATCAGGACGTGATGCGGGCCAACGTTCGCGAGAACGTGGATATGGTCATCGAAACGACGGCCGGCCGCGTTATCTTCAACGAACGCCTGACTCGTGACGGATTGCCGTTCGTCAACGGTACGCTCAAGAAGAAAGGCCTTCAGGCACTAGTCACTTTCTGCCATCTGCGGCTCGGACATGAACAGACGGTCGCCCTGCTCGACGATCTCAAGACGATGGGCTTCCTCTATGCGACGAAGGCCGGCGTATCTATCGGTATCGACGATATGGTCACGCCCTCATCCAAGAAGGGCATCATCGACAAGGCTCTCAAAGAGGTCGAAAAGCTCCGCAAGCAGTACGAGGACGCAACGATGACCGATCTGGAACGTACCAACAAGGTGACGGCCATCTGGTCGGACGTTACGGACCATGTTGCCAAAGAGATGTTCAAAGCGATGCATACACGCGAAAATGAGCGAAAGGAACTCAATCCGATCCTCGTGATGGCCGATTCCGGAGCCCGAGGTTCTGAGGCCCAGATCCGACAGCTCGCCGGAATGCGCGGTCTTATGGCCAAGCCGTCGGGCGAGATCATTGAGAATCCGATCCTTGCCAACTTCCGCGAGGGGCTCGACGTTCTGCAGTACTTTATCTCGACGCACGGTGCCCGAAAGGGCCTCGCCGATACGGCACTTAAGACGGCCGACTCGGGTTACCTGACACGCCGACTGGTCGATGTCGCACAGGACGTAATCGTCTCCGAACAGGATTGCGGAACGCTCCGCGGCGTATGGGCCGAGGCCATCATCCGCAACGGCGAAGAGGTCGAATCGCTTCGTGACCGCATCGTCGGCTGCACGTCGCTCGACGACATCATCGATCCGGTTGACGGTTCGGTCATCGTCGAGGCAAATACCGAGATCGACGAGGACCTCGGCGGAGCCGTTCAGCTGTCGGGCCTGCAAAAGGTCCGCATCCGCTCGGCACTGACCTGCGAATCGCGTCGCGGTATCTGCGTCAAGTGCTATGGCCGCAACCTCGCGACGGGCAACACCGTCGAGATTGGCGAAGCGGTCGGCGTTATCGCCGCCCAAAGTATCGGCGAACCGGGTACACAGCTCACGATGCGTACGTTCCACGTCGGTGGTACGGCCCGCCTCGAGCAGGAGACCAAGCATGTCGCCGCCATGGACGGTACCGTCAGGTATCTCGGCGATATGAAGGTCATTAAGAACCGCGACGGCGAATTTGTTTCGCTCAAGCGGCAGTCCGAGATCGCCCTTGTCGATGACCGCGGCCGTGAGGTCGCCCATTATAAGGTCGTTTACGGTGCTCAGATCCACGTCAAGGACGGTCAAAAGGTCAAGGAAGACGATATTCTCGTTACCTGGGACCCGTTCACCTTTGCCATCCTTTCCGAGGTCGACGGTACGATCAAGTATCAGGACCTCCGCGAGGGCAAGACCGTCGAGGAAGAGATCGACAAGGTCACCGGGCAGAAACGTCTGGTCGTTAAGGACTCGGATGAGAAAAATCAGCCGCGTCTCGAGATCCGCGGCGGCAATAAGGTGCTGAAAACGTACCAAATGCCGATCCGGGCCAACCTCCACGTCGAGGACGGCGATGTCGTCCAGGCCGGTGACATTATCGCCAAGATCCCGCGTGAAACGACCAAGACCAAGGACATCGTCGGCGGTCTGCCCCGCGTTGTCGAGCTTTTCGAAGCACGGCGTCCGGGCGAAACGGCAGTAATGTCGGAGATCAACGGACACATCGAGTTTGGCCCGATCTCAAAGGGTAAACGCAAACTCATCGTGACCGGCGACGACGGCAGCCAGCGTGAATACGACATTCCGCGTGGTACGCACATCAACGTGCAGGAGGGCGATCACGTCCGTGCCGGCGAACCGCTGATGGACGGCCCGCTCAACCCGCACGACATTCTGCGTGTCCTCGGTATGGAGGCATTGCAGAACTATCTGGTCAATGAGATCCAGGAGGTCTATCGTCTGCAGGGCGTTAACATCAATGACAAGCACATCGAGGTGATCGTTCGTCAGATGCTCCGCTGGGTCAAGATCAAGGAGGTCGGCGACACCGAATTCCTGCTCGAGGAACAGGTAGATCGTTTCCGTTACGAGGACGAGAACCGCCGTGTCCAGGACGAGGGCGGACAGACATCGGTCGGAGAACCGCTGCTGCTCGGCATCACCAAGGCATCGCTCTCGACCGACTCGTTCATCTCGGCGGCCAGCTTCCAGGAAACGACCCGCGTGTTGACCGAGGCGGCCATCTCAGGCCGTGTCGATTACCTTCGCGGGCTGAAGGAAAACGTCATCATGGGACGACTGATCCCGGCCGGTACCGGTATGAAATATTACCGCAACGTCAAGGTCGCCTATGACCCGACCGAGAATCAGAAACAGCAGGATGAGTTCGACGAACTTGCCGACATCCGCGGCGGCATCGAGATACCGATGCCGATCGACATCCCGGGCATCGAACCCGAGGATTTCGACGAGGATGACGCGATCGGGATGGACGATATCGACGCCGAGACCGAAGAGGTTTTTGACATCGACGAAGCCATGAAGATCGACCTCGACGCCGACGACGAGATCTAGTCTGTCTATCAACGGGAGCGATCCCGGGTTTATCGGAAAGGGCGTTGCTCACAGCACTGTGCGTAACGCCCTTTTTGCGTTTCTGACCGCAAACAGCGATCGCTCCGGCCGACACGGCCGGAGGCCGACTGAACGCCGCGGTCAACCAGCAACAGATCCAAACCCATTTTCTCAAAACCCAGTAAATACCGACTGTCCAGCGTGTCCCGGCTGTCCTGACTGTCCTGCGTGTCCTGGCTGTCCTGCGTGTCCTGACTGTCCTGACTGTCCCGACACTCTCGACTCGCTAGACTCGCTCGACTCACCAGACTCACCAGACTCGCCGACTCGCTCGACTCGCTCGACTCGCTCGACTCTCAGGCCTGTTTTATGAATTTTCAAAGATCTGGTCAAACCTTTAGTCTAGCATATATTGCAGAGATACAGCAAGATTTCATTTCTGCAACAGCGGATCGCCGGCGTGGCCCGATATCCGGAAACTCCTCTCCATACCAAGGAGAGGTGGCATCCCGATGGTCTTTATCGGGATGACGGAGTGGTTCTCACGCGGCGTCCCGCGATCCCGTGGAAAAAATATGCAGGGTTGTGACCACGGTCACATACGCGGGTTTTCGGTGGGTGTTTACTGAGGGTATAACGAACGAAGACCGGGCCGACAGATCGGCGAGGCAGCGTTCGCCGAAATGGCGCA
>CALDGX010000239.1 GCA_937941715.1 uncultured Chloracidobacterium sp.
AGCCGTGCCGTCTCGGCAGTCCGTCGATTGAAATGATCGTCTATCAGCGCAACGGTCAAACGGCTTAACAGGTCGAACACATGTCCAAGTATACCTGACGGACGCACATGCTCGAACAGAACGATCAGCCCGCCCGGTTTGACCACTCGCGAAAGTTCCTTAAATGCAATTTCCGGGTCCGGGATCGAACAGAAAACCAACGTCGCAAACGCCGCATCGAACCTATCATCCGGAAACGGAAGCTCTTGAGCGTCGGCCTGAGTAAGGACGATAGTCGTGGCCTTGGTTCGGGCGTGATCGAGCATCCGGGGCGAGATCTCGCTGGCGACCGCGGTCTGAAACGGCGGATAGTGTTCGAAATTGGCTCCGGTGCCGGCCCCGACCTCTAACAACACCGCATTTTGTGGTAATTTGGCGATCGTTTCGCGGCGGGCTGCGGCCAGATAGATCCGCTCGAAAACGCGAAAGACCCGGTCGTAGTGGGCCGCAAAATTATCGTATGGACGCTCCATTGTGGTTAATCTACACCAAACTCAAACGCCTTGGAAATGCCGCAAAATAGACGCGAACTACCGCATTAGGCTATATTGAAAGTTTATGGGCAAGAAAGGTTCGATACTCGTTTGTGACGACGAAGAAATAATGCGCGATGTGCTTGAGACGATCCTCTCGGGTGCCGGCTACAAGGTCGATCTCGCCAAGACCGGCGAAGAGGCGATCGAAGCGTACGAACACCGTCCCTTTGACCTGGTTCTGATGGATGTTTCGATGCCCGGAATGGGAGGGCTGACCGCTCTCGAGCAGCTTGTACGGCTCGATAGCGAGGCCGTCGTGCTCATGGTGACGGCTTACGCCACCTTTGATACAGCGATCTCGGCCTGGGAAAAAGGCGCCGCCGGCGTTATCCGCAAACCGTTTCAAAACGAACAGATCCTCGCGCTTGTCGCTAAAGGGATACGCAGTCGGCGAAAGGAAGAAGAGCGAAAATCACTGCGTCAGGCAATGTCGCGATCGGTCAAGCGCGATGGTTTTATCGGGCGTTCGGAGGCGATGGAGGGCGTATTTCGCCTCGTTGACCGGGTCGCCCCGGCCCGTTCGACGGTACTCATCACGGGCGAAAGCGGAACCGGAAAGGAACTTGTCGCCAAGGCCATACATGAGGCCAGCCCGCGGGCCGAAGAACCGTTCGTCGCG
Source organism: uncultured Chloracidobacterium sp. (assembly GCA_937941715.1). Taxonomy (GTDB): domain Bacteria; phylum Acidobacteriota; class Blastocatellia; order Pyrinomonadales; family Pyrinomonadaceae; genus OLB17. The sequence goes on from CALDGX010000239.1 coordinate 1,195, forward strand.
GTAAACTGTTCAAATATACCGTCGGAATTGCTTGAGTCAGAGCTATTCGGCCACACGCGCGGAGCGTTTACGGGTGCGGTCGCGGCCAAAAAAGGACTTTTCGAGGTAGCAGATGGCGGTTCGATCTTTCTGGATGAGATCGGCGACCTTAGACCGGAGCTTCAGGTCAAACTGCTGCGGGTCATCCAGGAACGCGAATTTACGCCGCTGGGCGACACGACGCCCTGCAAGGTAGATGTGCGCATAATCGCGGCGACCAACATCGACCTGAAAGAGGCGGTCAAGAACGGCACGTTTCGCGAGGACCTTTATTACCGATTGTCGGTCGTTCCGATCGAATTGCCGGCACTTCGCGACCGCCGCGAAGATATATTGCCGCTCGCTCAGTACTTCATCAAAAAATATTCGGACGAGAACGGCCGCCAGATCTCGGAAAACCTGTCGCCCGAGGTGCTATCTCTGCTCGAAAATTA
>CALDGX010000240.1 GCA_937941715.1 uncultured Chloracidobacterium sp.
CGCGATCGGAAAGGCCGTGGGCGAGGAGTTGGTCTCACACGACACCATCATTGAGCAACTGACCGGAAATGACTTTCTGCGCCGAAAGATCCGCGGAGTTGTGGATTCATACACCTCCGACCTACTGTCGCAAAATTACCCGTCGATAATTGAAACACTGCCCAAAAACGTTCGAGAGCCGATCCTTGACGCGATATCAGGGTTGCAATTGAGGTTGTCGGAGCACATCACCGCGATCCTAAAGAGCGACGAGTCGACTGCGGCGATAAGTTCGTTCGTTACCCGGCGGGTCGATGATGTTTTGGGTAAAAGGGTCTCAGAGGTGATCGACGACGAGACTTTCGAGAAGATCACATCGTTTCTGGATGCCCGCGTCCGTGCAGCCGTCGCGGCGCGAACGTTCGAAGACAAGATACGCGAATTCATCAACCGCCGGATCGATGATCTTGCCGGTTCCGAAACGCCGCTGGGCGATCTGTTCACTGATGACGCTGTCGCCCTGCTGAAAGAAAAAGCCAACGAACAGGTCGAGCCGGCCATTCGCCAGCTAACAGAGCTTGCCGCCTCGGAGCGGACGCGTAACCAGATCGGGGCCCTGATCAAGAAAGAGGTCCACGGATACTACGAGAACCTTCCCTTTTACAAAAAGATATTTGTATCCCGCGAGAATCTATTGCAGGAAGTCGACAACCTTGTCAATGAGAGCCTGCCGCGGCGGATCGAAGAAACGCTCCGGGGCGAGTTCTTTGCCGACGAGGCCCGCAATTTTATAGGCTCCAGCATAGACAACGCACTTTCCAAACCATTGCCGGTCGCTATTGGTACCATTGCCCCCGAGCAGTTGTTCAGGCTTAAGGAACAGGTCGCCGGTTCCGTCCTCGGCCTCATCCGCGGTGAAGAAATGATCGGCGGCATCACGTCCTACATCAGCGAGGCCCTCGACGGTCTGCGGCCGCACAGTATAGATTCCATTCTCCGGGCGATACATCCCGAGGCTGAAGAAAAGCTCAAGACGATGCTCTCGCGGGGCCTCCTTGATATCCTTGCCCGAGAGGAGACCGCAAATATCATTAACGAGATGCTTGCCGGTCAGATCGACAAGCTACTTTCGCAGCCGATCGGCCGGATAGGCGACCACATCGGCGAACAGAAAGTGCGAGACGCCAGCGCTTCGCTGACCGACGCGATCATTTCGGCGGTGCATGCCAAACTGCCTGAGGCCGTGGCAGAGTTTGATGTCGGCGGTGTGGTACGCGAAAAGATCCGCAATTATCCGGTTGAAAAACTCGAGTCTCTTGTAATGTCGGTTGCCAAAGAACATCTGAGAACGATCGAGCTTTTTGGAGCGTTGTTCGGATTTCTGATCGGGTTGGCCCAGGCGGTACAATTCTACTTTTTTGCCAGGTGACGGCGTCATTGATCACGACCAAACAGATGAAACAGATACTCAACTTGATACTCCTGACAGCTATTCTGCTCGTGGCCGGCATTGCCGCCGCAGCCCAAACCGCCCCTGCCGCCGGCGAGTTGACCGACCTGCTGAAGTACTTTCTTGCGGGGGCCGGACGCAACGATGCCGCGGTCCACGATCGTTTCTGGGCCGACGATCTGATCTATACGCGCTCGGCCGGCGTGCGAATTGACAAGGTCGAGTTGATGAAAGGCGTTCGATCGGCTCCGTCCCCAAACCCGGGAGACCCTGTCACCGTCTACTCGGCAGACGAGATACAGATCCGTCAATTTGGCAAGGCCGCCGTCGTGGCATTCAAGCTGATCGGGACTACAACCCGGGCGGACGGCACCAAGTCGGTAACAAACCACTACAATACCGGAACTTTTGTAAAGCGTAATGGGAAATGGAAGGCCGTCGCCTGGCAGGCGACCACCATCCCCAAACCGGTCGCCGAAAAATAAAGCGCCGAACGACTTGTCACCGCTTTCAGAGTTTTTGCGAACATTTGCCTGACCGTTGCGTAAAGGTATTTCAGGCCGCGTCACTTCGACGGCGGCTTCGACACTAAACCCTTTATGCTCGAAGTGAGAAACCTTTCAAAAACATATTCCGGCGACGGACAGGACTTTCGGGCTCTGTCAGACGTCGACCTTAAGATCGGGAACGGAGAGTGCGTCGCGATCGTCGGAAAGTCGGGCAGCGGCAAATCAACGCTGATGCATGTGCTCGCGTGCCTCGACGAGCCGACCGAAGGCAGCGTCATGGTCGACGGCAGTGACATTTCACTGCTTTCGGAAAGGGCAAAGAACACGCTGCGAAACGAAAAATTCGGGTTCGTATTTCAACAGTTTTTCCTCAATGGCCGCGACACCGTATTTGAAAACGTGGCACTTCCGCTGCGCATTCGCGGCGCAGACATGGCTGAACTAAGATCCGGAGCAAATACCGCTCTCGGTGCCGTTGGCCTGAGTGACAAGATCAATAAAAAAGCCAAGGACCTCTCCGGCGGCGAAAAGCAACGAGTTTGTATTGCCCGGGCGTTGGTGGGCTCTCCGCATGTCATCTTTGCCGACGAACCAACCGGTAATCTCGACTCGATCAACGGCTCGATAGTCGAAGATCTCCTTTTCGATCTCAACCGCGATCAGGGCATTACGGTCGTTATTGTCACCCACGACGACGACCTTGCGGAACGTTGTCAGAGGATAATCGAAATGAAAGACGGCCGGATAGTTTCGGAAAGGCGAGGTAAAAACATATGAGACTCTGGGACCTTATCCGATTAGCCAACCGAAATCTGTTTCGTAACAAACTCAGGACCTCTCTGACCGTGGCGGCCATTTTCGTTGGTTCGTTTACCCTCACGATGACCAACGGACTTGGCGACGGGATGCGTAAATACGTTGAGAGCCAGGTGAAAAATATCGAAAGCGACCGTGTGATAATGGTACGCCGCAAGATCGAAAAGCCGGCCGGCGGCCCCAAGGCCGGAGCTCCGGAAGAATACAAGGAAATGGCCACGGATGACGAGGGCGAGTCGTTTGACCCAAATACATTTCTGTTGACGGTCCCGCAAATGGACGCCGCGATCCGCGATCTGGACGGAGTAAAAAGTATCACGCCGAGATATCAGATAAAGGGCGAATACATCACGCTCGACGGACAAAAGAAATACAAACTTGAGCTCGGCGTCCTCTCCGAAGGTATTACCCAAAAGACCGAAGCGGGGCGGTCGATCAACGGTCCGGATCAGATCGTTATCCCGCTCGGCCTCGCACGCGAATTGGCACCGAACGTCGAAAGCCTGATCGGCAAAAAGGTGACCGTTGCCTACAAGTCTCCCGACGGTTCGTTCAGATCACTGCCGCTTGAATTGGTCGGGGTCGCGACCAAGGGCTTTATGACAAATTACAACTCATTTGTCGATGCGGGTACCGCCCGCAAGATTCACCAGGATCAGCGGTCCGGCGATGGCATTGACAAATTTGCAGGATTTACGATCCAGATGGCAAGCAATGACGACGGAAAGATCGCCGCGGTCAAGCGTGCTCTCGACGCAAAAGGCTTTGAGGCCGACACCATCGCTGATACTCAAAAACGCACCTACGACGCGATCGGGATCTTTAAGATCGGTATGAGCCTTTTTGCGCTTATCGCCCTGCTCGCGGCGTCGTTCGGCATCATCAATACGCTCGTCATCGCCGTGCTGGAACGCACAAAGGAGATCGGCCTTCAAAAGGCTCTCGGGATGAGCCGCGGAAGGATATTTGCCATATTTTCACTCGAATCGGTGCTGATCGGATTTTGGGGGGCACTGCTCGGCACCATCGGCGGCGTTATTGTCGGCCTCACGGCAAACAGGGTCCTGATCGCCGCGTACGCCGAGTCCTTTGAGGGATTTAACCTTTTTGCGTTCACGCTGCCGTCAATGTTGTCAGTATTTGCTTTGGTGTCAGCGGTCGCATTCTTTGCCGGCGTAATGCCCGCGTTCAGAGCGAGCAGGCTCAACCCGATCGAGTCTCTCCGCTATGAATGAAACTTTTTGCGAACTTTGTTGGCATCAAAACCGTTCAAAGGTCTAGCTTATCGATCATTACTTGGAGGCAATAATAATAATGAAACGCTTTGGGTTTATATTTTTCGCGGTGGCACTCGTGATCGGCCTCGCGGCATCAAATTTCTTCTCTTTTGGGCAGGTCGGCGCAAAGGTAGTCAATTTCTCGATGGATTTCGGCTCGATCACCGGAAATGGCAATGTCGTTACCGAGGTCCGCAACGTGAACGGTTTCGACGGTGTTGATGTCGGCGGCATCTTTCAGGTTGATATCGTGACCGGCAAGGACTTTAACGTCCAGGTTGACGCCGACGAAAACCTCATCAACCATATCGTGACGGAGGTTCGCGACGGCAAACTTTATATTGAGGTCGATCACAAGATCAGATCCAAGAAGGGGCTGAAAGTGAGGATCACGGCACCGGCTATCAACACCGTCGATACATCCGGTGTCGCTGTGGTCTCGCTGAGCGGTGTCAAAAGCGACGCGTTGCATATCAGATCGAGCGGGGCGTCGAAAGTGTCTGTTTCCGGCGAGAGTGCCGAACTGAATGTCGACATCAGCGGTGCGACAAAGGTCCTTGCAGAAGGCCTCAGCGTAACAAATGCCAAGATCGAGGCGAGCGGAGCCAGTTTTGCGGCGGTAAATGTAGCCGGCGAATTGAATTCGGACCTCTCCGGCGCAAGCCGTGTCGAGTACAAAGGCAATCCGGGATCGATCGTTACCAAAAAGTCCGGTGCCAGCAGCGTTAACGCCAAATAATCGAAACAGCGTTGTTAACCTCGATAGGCTGCTCGTCACTGGGCAGCCTTTACTTATGTTTCTACCGCACTCATTCTGATCCCGGTCACCCTGCCGCTTTTGTCATGGCCGGCCAGGATGATCTCGATCCTGACGGTGCCGACACGGAACACCTTGATCCCGGTAAGGCGGGTCAGCAATATTTGGCGCAGCTTTGAGAATCGATCTGCCCGTGCCACCTCACGCGGGCCGAACCATTCCTTTTGCTCGGTCAGTTTCTGAAAGAAAGCCGACTCTTCAACGACCTCCACACTGGTTGACGGATCAGCCTTGCAGAGGCGGATGATGCTGTCTCGATCTATGCTTTGAATTTCGATTGAGGCAAAAGGGACGATCGCCGAGTCGGTCTCACTGACAAATACCAGTCCGTCACATGCTCTTTCCAACTCATTGATCACGATGTCAGTTTCATCCCTCGATCCGGGTGAAATTTTTTCATTTTTTTTTGTCATTTTTATTCCGTTTTCGACCCTAAAATGCCTGTGAAAGTTAACCCTGGACCGAACGAAAATCAACTCAAGTGTTTGTTAAAAAAGGGTGTTAAATCCGCGTTAAAACATCTCAAAAAACCTGTGGAATTCCGTTTGCGCTCACCTATTATTCGTGTTAGTCTGGTATCCGTTTTTCGCGTAATATTTCTCGTAAAGTGTTGAAAACAAAAGACTTGAAGCTTTACCTTAGAGTTTAAGCGCTTTTTCCACACACCTGTGGAAAACGTTGTGGAAAACTAAGTCTTATTTTACACGAAGCCGACAGTAAAAAGCTCGCAAAAAGAAAGGTTTTCTTGCCATTTACAGCCTTCGCCCACTGCGTGACATTACTAAGCCGGCCGAACTGAGAATTGACCGAAAAACCGTTTACCTCTTAAGCACATTTTGGAGTATATCGTTGGAACTGATTCTGGAAAAAACAACTGTTTGGGATGACATTCTCGGCCTGATCCGAGAACAACTCAACTCACAAATATTTGACACATGGTTCCTGCCAATACGATTTGTCGGACTGGATGCCGACAACCGCGAACTTCAATTGTCCGCCGGCGATGCCACCATTGACTGGGTCGAGCAATTCTACTCGGGCCTTTTAGAAGAATCGCTCAAGGAAGTGAACCTTCCCGGTTATAAGGTCACGTGGAAAACACCTGAACCGGTTAACCACGAAGACAGCGATGCGACCGCCGACGAACTTTATTTCGAACCCAAGCCGCGGCCGGTCATTCACGGCGTGACAACGAACTTTCGCGAACTGGATCCGATAGATACATCGCTCAATCCAAAATATACCTTTGACAAGTTCGTTGTCGGGTCCGGCAATCAGTTTGCTCACGCGGCCGCTCTCGGGGCCGCCGAATCACCCGGGACGACCTACAATCCGCTGTTCATTTACGGCGGCGTTGGACTCGGCAAAACGCATTTGATGCATGCGATCGGCCACTCGATACGGCAGCGGAATCCGCGGTTGAGGGTCGCATACATTACGAGTGAAAAGTTCATGAATGAACTTATCAACGCGATCCGCTTTGACAAGACACCGGCATTTCGCGATAAGTACCGGTCGATCGATGTTCTGCTCATGGACGATGTCCAGTTCATGGCCGGCAAAGAGCGCACTCAGGAAGAGTTTTTTCACACATTCAATACGCTCCATAACAATCAGAAGCAGATCGTTATCTCGAGCGACTGCCCGCCGCGCGAGATCCCGACGCTTGAGGAGCGGCTGCACTCGAGATTCGAGTGGGGACTTATCGCCGACATTGAACCGCCTGACCTGGAGACCAAGGTTGCGATCCTCAAGCGCAAGGCTGACCTTGACGGATACCACCTGCCCGATGACATTGCGATCTTTATGGCCGGTAAGATCAAGAGCAATGTCCGCGAACTGGAGGGGTCGCTCGTGCGCCTTGTCGCTATCGCTTCGCTCAAGGGCCTGCCGCTGTCAAAAATGCTGGCTCAGGAGGCCCTCAAGAATATTATCGACAGCGAGCATCCGGCCGGCCTGACTATGGAACGCATCGCTCGCACCGTCGCGTCGCATTACCGTATGACGGTTGAGGAACTAAAGTCAAAAAGCAATTCTCGGGCTATCGCTGTGCCGCGGCAGGTGGCGATGTATCTTTGTAAGCGATTGACGAATCACAGCTTTCCCGAGATCGGGCGTGAGTTCGGCGGCAAGCATCACACGACCGTGATGCACTCTGTTGAGAAGATCGAATCACTGACCCGTGACGATCGTGTTTTCCACAAGAACGTCAGCGAGTTAATTGACAGTCTTTGCAGCTAATTAAAGGTTGTTTTGCAGTTTTGGCGGCGAAATTATTTCCACAGTACGTGGATCAAGTTGATCGCAGTAAGTACTTTCTTATCAGCTATTTGAGAAAAAGATTTCCACTTTTCCGAAATACCGGGCGACTGACGCCTGTGGAGATCAGTGGAAAACGGTCAGAGGCCAAGGTTATCCGCAGGCAGGCTGCTTTATCCACAAGTTTTCCACACGGGCTGTGGACGGAAAAGTATCCATTTTTTAAGAGGTTACGACGCTATTGCACATATCCACAGGCCCTATTACTAGTACTAGATATAAATACAGTTTTCTATCTTGATAGTAATAGTTAAATGGGGTCCGAGGATCCCAATAATGAATTGGCGGCAGAAACGGTATTGACCTATAATATTTGAAACGACATCAAGAGAACAACGGTTCGTCGCCATTCAATGGCAAAGGCGTAATTGGACGTTGATCTGACGAGTTTAGGGAGTCATCACAAATGGAATTTACTATCAAACAGAGCGTATTGAAGGAAGAGTTGGGGTTTATCCAGGGCGTCGTCGAACGTAAGACTACGATCCCGGTGCTTGCCAATATCCTGATCGAATCGATCGGCGAAAATGAGATCCGCATTGTCGGAACCGACCTGGATGTCACTATCCGTTGCGATGCTGAGGCAAGTATTTCCCGGCCAGGTTCGATGTGTATCCAGGCCCGCAAACTCTTTGACATCGTGCGTGCTCTCGAATCGGGTGATGTCCATTTCAAAAAAGAAGACAATGAATGGGTCACGATGAGCTGCGGCCGGGCGAACTTTAAGCTTGCCGGCGTCAACAAGGACCAGTTCCCTGAGATCCCTCAGTTCAAGAGTACGCCGATGAAACTACCGGCCGCCGTTTTCAACTACTTCATCCAAAATACCGCGTTCGCTATCACTAACGAGGTGTCACGGTTCACGCTTTCAGGTGCAAAGTTCATCGTCGGCGAAGGATTCGCCAAAATGGTAACGACTGACGGCCACCGGCTTGCGTATATCGAAAAATCTCTCGGTTCGTCTGACTCGACCGACGCTATCGATACGCTTATCCCGAAAAAGGCCCTGCTCGAACTCGCCAAGGTTTCCCGTGACACGGCCAGCGATATTAGTTTCGGCGAGGATAATAACCACCTTTATTTTGAGATGGAGGGCCGCCTTCTTATCAGTCGGAAGTTGTCGGGTAGTTTTCCGAATTATGAGATGGTGATGCCCAAGGATAACGACAAAGAGGCGATATTTGATCTCGACGATATGCGTAACGCCGTTCGCCGCGTGAGTCTAATGGCGGACGAGCGAAATCGATCGATCCGGGTAACCGTGCGAACCGGCGAGATCGAACTAACGGCTCAATCGAGCGAAGAAGGTGAAGGCCGCGAAGCCGTTCAGGCGGATTATTCGGGCGACGAGTTTCAGCTCGGGTTCAACTGGCAATACCTGCTTGAGTTTCTAAATAACGCCGGATCACTTGAGGGGGCAGCCTCTGCCGATGGTGAACAGGAATCGGACGGTGACGGTACGGTTCGCGTTAAAGAGGGCCGATCACCTGTTCGAATATCGTTTCAGTTCAAGGACGCCAATGCCCAGACACAGATGTCGATAGCCGGAGATTCGCTTTACGATTACAAGTACATCGTAATGCCGTTGAGGATATGATCGAACGGTGACTGGGCGTTACCATACTGTATCTCGAGTGGCTTCTGACGTTTAGATAAGGATTTCCCATGAGTACGATTTTCGACCGAAGCGAAGGTGTTGTATTAAGCAGTGAACCCGAAGAAGTTTCACCGGAAACACTTGCCCAACTCAAAAGCGGAGCCAACTGGTTTTACTGGATCGCCGGATTGTCATTGATCAATTCGGCGATCTTCGTTTTTGGCGGAAACGTCAATTTTATCGCCGGGCTCGCGTTCACTCAGATCGTTGACGCTATTTTCGACGCCTCTGTGTCACAGGGGGCTCCGGGCGGCATCATGGCCGTTGCGGTGGTCATAGACCTCATTGTCGTGGTGGTGTTTGCTCTGATCGGCTATTTTTCAAATAAGGCGATGAATGCGGTTTTTATCGGCGGGATGGTCATCTACGCGATCGACGGCGTGATCTGGCTTCTGCTCGGATCATTATTCGCCGCCGGATTTCACGTATTTGCACTGGTCATGATATTTCGCGGTTTTATGGCGAGCCGTGAGGTCAATCGCATCAAAACCGAAAACAAAGCCCTGCGGGCTTGATCACGCTTGTGTCCGCTCGATATCGACAGATATGTTTCGCCAATTTCCTCGGCGAAAGATCGTGAGGCTTAGGATGCACCGGGTTATATGCCCCGAGAGGATCGCCAGCCAAATATGGATCGGCTCGAGGTGTCCAATTTCCCTGATAACAAAGCAAATTCCCAGCGGTATCACGACCTGAGAGATTATCGAAATATAGAGCGGGCTCTTAGTATCGCCGCTGCCCTGCAGCCCGCCCGTATATGTCAGGGCGACCGAGATGAATAGTCCCGAGAACGCCAGTATCCGCAAAAGCTGAATTCCGATCGTGACAGCTTCGGGGTCGGTCATTCCGAAAACGGCTAAAAGCTGCTGCGGGAAGAAAAAGTAAAATATTCCCAGGAAAGCCGATCCGGCCATTCCGTATCGAGCGGCAACAGCGACCGCCTTGTTTGCTCTATCAGGATGTCCGGCACCGATATTTTGGCCGACCACGGCTGCCGCGGCACCCATTAATCCGACGGATGTCCATGTAACCAGGGAGAAAAGTTGGGTGTAAGAGATCGCAAATGCCGCTTGTGCGGCTGCACTCTGTGCCAGCGAGCCAATAAATGAGAGCATCAGCACTCCACCGACATTCATCGCTATCCCTTGAATACCGGTCGGAAGGCCGAATTTGAACAACGAACGAATAACATTCCAGTCCGGCCCCCAACCCTGTCCTCTGGGAAATCCGACTACCCATCCGCCGCTCCACATCTTGTAGATGGCAAAAATGCCGACCAATCCGGTCGCCAAACTGGTTCCGATCGCGGCACCGGCGGTACCGAAAGCAGGTATAGGACCCAGGCCGCGGATTAGTATGACGTTAAATATGAGATTCAGCAGCGTCATCGCGATGCCGAGCGTCATCGGGGTTCTGGCGTCGCCGGCGGACCGCAAAGCTCCGCTCGTCATAAAATAAATAAGTAAGCCAAAGCTGAAAACGAAAGTGATCCGCAGGAAAGGCAGGGCCTCGGCCTTGACCCCGGGATCAGCGTTTACGAGATCGAGCAGGATCGGAGCAAGAAAATATCCGACCGGAGCCATTACGCCGACCGCGATAAAAACCGCAGTGAGAAACGCCTGATATACGGTCCGGTTGACCTTTGCCTCATCATGGGCACCGGCAAAACGAGCAACGAGAACGCTCATCCCGGTAAATAGTGACGAGATAAAGACGATGACCACCAGGAATATCTGAAAGCTTACACCGATCGCAGCGTTTGCCTTATAGCCGACCAAATTTCCGACCAGCACGTGATCGACCATTCCCTGCATTCCAGCAATGGCATTGGTCAGCATTGTCGGCCAGGCGATCTTCCACACGGCCGCACCGAGCGGGCCTTCGACGATCGAGCGGTCAAACTTTGATGTTTTGGTAGGACTGGCCGAAGGGGTTTCTTCACAAACCTCTTCGAGATTGTCGGTTTCGCTGGTTTCTGTCATTTGCCGTTAGCTAACAGACTACCGATTAACCGTTGGCAGAGGCAAATCGCCCGATAACGTATCGACTCATTTCGACTATGCCTACTTCTTTCTGCCCCAGGCAACAAAGCCGCAAAGCAGAGCGATGATCGCCGGAAAAATCGACATCAACGGGGAACCAATTGCCGAGACGACGACTGCACCGATCATTAAGATAAAAAGGAGCGATGCCGCCAGCGGCGTCAGGCCCGGCTTTATCTTGAGGGCCCACGGCAGGACTAGCCCGAGTGAGCCCAGTACCTCGCAGACACCGACAAAGTAAATGAAATTGATCGAGAGAAATGCCGGCATGTTCTGTGCCATCTCTTCGGCCGGCATCAAAAATTTTGAAACGCCGGCGAACATGAACAGCAATGCCAACAGTATCTGAATGATCCAAAGAATTATGTTCATAGATTCGAATGACGTCTATTTGTTGCCTGTTTCAACCTTTGACCGCAGTTGTGAAAGGCCCTTTTCAAAATCAGAACCGACCAATTTATCCATATTCACCAGCAATGAGAAAGCTTTCATTCCGAAATTTCTTTTGCCGGTCATTGTCCAAGTGACATTGGTCTTGTCACCCTCCGTGACCATCGCAAATTCGATAACGTTTCTGGCGGCAATTGGTTTAGCAAACTCGAGATCGATCTTAATATGATTCGGCGGTCGGCTTTCGAGGATCGTCATCTTGCCCTCACCGGCGTCACCGTTTCCGGACCAGGCGTACGCCGCACCAACGCCCTTCGCCGGACCGGAATACGTAGATCTCATGGTCGGGTCGATCTTCGCCCACGGCGACCAGGTTTCCCAATTGTGGAAATCGTCTATCTGATCAAAGATCGCCGACGGCGGAGCCTCGATAGATGAGGTCCTTGTTATCACGAAGTCCTCCGGCTGAAAGGCCGCCACCACGCAAAACAGTGCCACGACCGCGGAGACGATCACTATCACCGAAAGCAGGATCTTCTTGAACATTTTCAGACTCCTTAAAGATACTCTTCGAAACTTTACAGCATCGGACCTTCGAAGCCAAGAAATTTCTTTTTTCCGAGTGTCTGCAATGTCGAATGATCGGCGTCTGCCGCCGGGAGCTGTAACAATTATTGATGCTTCGGGTGTAAGATGTAATCGGGAATAGTGATCTCGGCGCACAATAAATGACAAGTTTTCCCATCATCTTATATGAGGCGATGTACAAAATGCGGTACTACTTACACGGACGAGTCACTTAGGTTTTGTCTGACAGACGGCACCCCGCTCGAGTTACCTGATGAGCAGGTGACGGTCCTGCACGGCAATGCCCCGGACACGCTGCCGTTTACACGGGGCGACCAGATGCGCGTCGATATTCCGCAGAGTGTTCCACAGGCTCCATTTTCGCCGCCGCCCGCCGCTTCTCAACAGGCGGGGCCCGGTATCGGCAAGATATTACTGGTCGTAGGGCTGTTTTTATCGCTGATCGTCATAGGTATAGTCGGGGCCGGAGCACTTATCTATTTCAACAAGGACACCCGGACTGCCGGCAGCGAAAACAGTAATCTGCCTAAACCGAACAACTCAGGCACGACGCCGACGCCGGCGATCACACCCTCTCCGACCGAAGATCCGACCGAGGTGCTCCGCGAACAGATCGCCAACCTTGAAAAGCGGTTGAATGAACAAAAGAAGTCAGGCCAGCTATCCAACGTTCCGCTGACAATGCCTGAGATCAAGACCACCACGACAACCACGGCCAGGGTCAACTCGCCGGGCGACGGATTTCTTGCTCTCAGAACCTTACCTAACAGCGAGGCCGGTCAACGGATAATGAAGATACCCCATGGTGCGGTCATTTCAGTGGGCGCCTGCGGCCCAGTGGTCAGGCCCGTTCAGCGGGCCGGACGATGGTGCCAGGCGAGTTATAACGGCCAAAGAGGGTGGGTCTTTGACGCGTACCTGATATATTGAGCACCCTTAAACGGAAAGGGTGCAGCCTTTTGGAAGACCACACCCGGTAGGTTTAATCGGAAGGTATAATAGACAGGAATTATGAATTCGTTCAGTTACGGTCGAACGACACCGACGGGGGATAGTAGAAAGTCCCCAATGTCTTGAAGCTTGAGATATCAAACTCCTTTCGTGCTCCGCACTCGAGGCATGCACGATAAGAACCTTTTTTGCTCGAAAACGGTCGGCTCAGATCTCTGTGCCAGCATCCGAATATCTTGCCGAACAATCCGATCTTTCGGCCGAAAGAACTTTCTGTTCTATCTATTACACGTTCGGCGATCGAGTTTTGTTCCAATACTGCCTGCATAACTTTTTCGTCTCCATTTACACTGCCTCGCAGTGCCTCCGTTCTCATAAATTAGAACGTTTGTACAGAAGAGTTTTGCGTATCCTATGATGAAAAGTTCTGAAAAAAGGTTTGTCAAAAATTTTCAAAAAATACGTCCGCTTTCTCTTGTCCAACATATTCGATAGAATCATCGGAAAAGATTCAGGAGAGATCTATTGTTATGACCAAAACGGTGTTTCGTGCGTTGATGCTTTTATCCGTCTTTGCGGCATGTTCATTGCCGATCTATTCGTGGGACGAGACCGGGCATAAGATCACGGCATATATTGCCTGGCAGCGAATGACACCCGAAGTTCGCGAAAAGGTAGTAAAGATATTACTGACAGCTCCTGAGGACTCCGATATTTCAACTTTCTATCTACCTTACGGGTCACGAAACGTCGAGTCACGCAAGCGCGAGTATTTTATGCTGATGGCGACGTGGGCCGATATCATTCGGGACAAGGCGTTTCCGGTCCGGGTAAAGAACTACGACCACGGCGACTGGCATTACAACAATGCGTTTTGGAAATTTGAAAAAGGCAAGGTCGTGATGCTCGACGATATGCCGAAGACCGGATTGGCGATGGATAAGCTGGCGGACTTTTCGGCTCTGATTCGCAGCTCGGCTCCGGATCCAGAAAAAGCGGTGGCGATCGCGTGGCTCGAGCATTTGATCGGCGACATGCACCAACCACTGCACGCGTCCGGCAAGGTCACGCCGAGCACACCCGATGGCGACCGCGGCGGTAACGCATTTCTGCTTACACCGAAAGGTACGCCGCGCGACCAACAGGAAAACCTTCATTGGTTTTGGGACTCTATCATCGCTCGCAATATTCCCAATAATGACAAGTGCGACGCCGACTACATCGATCCTATCGCTCAGGAAATTATCCGTCTATTCCCGGCGGATAAATTAAAAGACAGGCTGTTGCCTGGTGATTTTGAGGCCTGGAAAAAAGAGAGTGTCCAATTTGCGACCACCGAGGTATATCGAGGCGTCGATTTCTTTCAAACGCCGTCCGATAAATACAAAAAGAGAGCCCTTGAGATCGCGCAGGAGCGATTGGCACTCGCGGGCTATCGGATGGGCGATCTTTTCAATGAGGTCTTCGGTACGAAACCGGCAGCCTCAGCGAGCACAATACCGTGCAAGATCATCCGAAAGGTCATGTATCCCGTGACCAAGACAAGTTCGGTCAAGCAGACGCTTGAGATCGCTCTGCTCGATCTATGTCCGACGCAGGTGGCATCGCGGCCGATGTACAGTTTCTTCATCGACGGAACGATGGTGATGAAAGAGTACGATGTGCTGAGGGCATTTAAGACCGAGGCCGAGGCCCGGAAATTTGCTGCCGACAACAATATCTCTGACATCAGCTTTTAGCCTCGATATCGAATGACCACACTTGAGACACTTCAATATTTTAAGACGCGCGAACCGGCCATCGTAGAAGCGATCCGGGAGATCGTCGATATCGAATCACCGTCGAACAATATTGAGCAGAGTCTTGCGGTAGTTGGTCACATCGTCAAATGCGCTGCCGACTGCGGTATCGAATTGACCGTCGAGCGAGTGCCGGCCGACGGCGTTGGCGAACACCTTATTATACGGGCATGGCCCGGTGAGTCCCGACACATACTACTGCTCGGTCACACTGACACTGTCCACCCTATCGGTTCAATTAAAAAAAATCCGACCCGCATCGAAGGCGAACGGCTTTACGGTTGCGGGATATTTGATATGAAGGCCAACATCATCCTGATGATCGAGGCCATCAGCTATCTTGCCGACCAAGGTGTCAGGCCGCCGTGTCCGGTCACGATCCTCCTTTCGTGTGACGAGGAGACCGGCAGCCACACCGGGCGCGACCTGGTCGAACGCGAGGCGGCCAACGCCGAGATTTGTCTCGTCTTTGAGCCGTCGGCCGAGGGCCGTGTCAAAACCGGACGCAAGGGGACCGGGCAATATACATTGGTATCGCACGGTAGTCCGGCGCACGCCGGGCTCGAACCTGAAAAGGGGGTGAACGCTGTGTCCGAGATCGCCAGGCAGATCGAGTGTATCCACGCCGTCGCCCGGCCGGAACTCGGTACCACGGTCAATGTATGTACGATCAGCGGCGGTACGACGTCAAACGTGATACCGGAATATGCCGAATGCGAGATCGACGTACGTTTTACGACAATGTCGGAAGCGGAGCGCGTAGACGAGTCTCTGCGTTTGCTAAAACCGTTTGACGAACGCGTCAAACTCGAACTTTTGGGAGCGATAAATCGTCCGCCGCTGGAGCGAACGCCGCAGGTCGCCGCACTATTTGAAAAAGCCAAGTCTATCGCCGCCAGCTACGATTACGAGATCGATGAGATTCAGGTCGGAGGTGCGTCTGACGGCAATTTTGTCGCAGCTCTTGGCGTTCCGGTCATCGACGGACTTGGGCTCGCGGGTGCCGGAGCTCATATGCTTACGGAGCACATACTGATCAGCGATATTGCCGATCGGGCGACGTTATTGACACATTTGATCGCAACGGCCGCCCGTTAGCGGCCCGGCGATCACACGCGGAGGCGCATCTCGTCCGGTGATGGGCTCGGTCTTCAAAACCGTTTGTGAGCGCGCGAGAGCGCGTCTCAGGTGGGTTCGACTCCCACACGCCTCCGCCAATCGCTTTGAGTCACGCCTTTAGTCGGCCATTTTGTGGATATGGGAAGCCGCCTACAGGCGGGACTCCAATCGCTCGTATGATTTCTTGGATCGCACTTAATATGACTCCCGGCGTCGGTCCGCGGGCAGCGACCAAGCTGCTTGAGCGGTTCGGGTCGCCGGACGCCGTGTTTCACGCGAGCCGTACCGAACTCGAATCGCTTCGTCTGACGCCTGAGTCGATCGAGAGCATCATGAAACGAGAGTTTCATGAAAAGGCCGTCGTCGAGCTTGAACGCGTCAAGGCGCTTGGCGGCGATGTTCTGATCCTCGATGACGGCAGTTACCCCAACCTCCTGCGAGAGATCGATGATCCGCCGATCGTTTTGTACGTCAAGGGCGATTGGCAGGGGTGTTTCGACCAGCCATGCGTGGGCGTCGTTGGCTCAAGGATGTGCTCGACATACGGCGAAAATTCGTCCGAAATGCTTGCCCGCGATCTGTCGTCACGCGGCATCACCGTCGTTTCCGGTCTCGCCCGCGGTATCGACACCGCCGCCCATAAGGGTGCGATTCGCGGAAACGGTAAGACGGTCGGCGTGATCGGCACAGGTATCGACAGCGTCTATCCGCGTGAGAACACCGGCCTTGTACGCGAGATCATCGCGTCAGGCGGCTGCCTCGTCTCGCAGTTCCCGATCGGCACACCGCCGATAAAAGAGAATTTTCCCTATCGGAACCGCATAATCAGCGGCCTGAGCCACGGAGTGCTGATCGTCGAGGCTTCTGAACGCAGCGGATCATTGATCACGGCCCGGCTCGCGATGGAGCAGAATCGCGAGGTCATGGCTGTGCCCGGAAATATCACTTCGGGTAACTCTTTCGGGACGAATTATCTCATCAAATGCGGAGCAAAACTCGTGCAGCAGTGGCAGGACGTGGTTGCCGAACTGCCGTCAGAGATCGCTGCAACTATCCTGCCGCCGAAGATCGACCAGCCAAAAGCCGAAGACGCCGTTCGGCAACCCGAACTCATACCCTCCGATATGACCGAGCACGAAATGGCAATATGGTCACTGCTGTCGCCGGACGAAGGAACCCATATCGACATCCTGCTCGAAACCAGCGGACTATCATTTGGCGACCTAAATACAGCTCTGGTGGCCCTCGATATCCGCGATCTGATCCGCGTCCTGCCCGGAAAACACTTCGCCCGGCGAACTTGATCGCGGCGAGTTTTGACATTGGTCGATTTTCCGATAAGGTATAGCCTCGAATTGACAGACTTGCGAACGAGGTGATAGAAGTCAGAATGTCAGTACGCAATTAGGCGACTGACATATTTTTTTCTCGAATGGTTGGATCTGTGGCAAAACCGATACGGATCACACGAATACCAAAGGCCGAGTATCTTGACTTGATACGCGGATACAACCGCAAGAAGAAAAGCCGGATATTTGAACCGCAACTGCCGCTTGACCGGACGCCAAAACGTGTTTCGGAAAATATCGCAACTGCCGCGGATACGCCGGTTCCGGAATGTACAACGTGCGGAGTTTGTTGCGATCTGCCGCTCGTAGTGCCGATCGCTAGGTCCGAGACCGATAGATTTTCGGAGTATTGGGAGATATATCCGGACGGATCCGTTTCTGACGCTGTGATCGAACGGATGATGCCGCGCGACGTCGAAAGCGGACGCTGCATTCACCTTGCCGGCGAACTCATGGTCGATATCGGGTGCCGTGTTTATGGGGACCGGCCGTCTCCGTGCCGCGATTTTGAGGCGGGCAGCGACCGTTGCCACGAGTACCGCCGGATGTACGGCGTCGAAAAGCGTCTGAGCCGCTCGGCCGCAAAGGCCGCTGTCGAGAAGATATCATCAACGCCCCGAGGGGTGATCACCTACGCGGTGATCGTTGTCGAATCGACCGGTTGGAAGTCATCATATTCCGCCGGTTCGCCCGACGGCCCACAGACCGTGCCCGTGACGTACCTAAGAATAGCGGCGATCGTCGACGACATCGAGGATGATGTTAAGATCGTCCACTCTTACGAGGCATCGGAAGAAGTTTGGTTTGAAAGTGATTTTATTGGATTGACTCTTGATGCGGCACAGAGCCTGATCGAGTCCCGGGTCCGCCCGGATTAGTGTCTTAACTTATGTCAAAAAGTCTTGTGATCGTTGAGTCGCCCGCTAAGGCGAAAACGATAAATAAATATCTCGGATCCGACTACATCGTAATGGCCTCGATTGGCCACATCAAGGATCTGCCGAAGAGTGGCCTGGGTGTCGATATCGAAAACAACTTTGAGCCGACCTACGAGGTCATCCCCGATATTAAAAAGCGGAATAATAAGAAGGTAGTCTCAGATCTCAAAAAGGCCGCCAAGGCAAGCGACGCGATATACCTCGCGGCTGACCCCGATCGCGAAGGCGAGGCGATCTGTCAGCATCTGGCCGAAGAGATCGTCCCTAAAAAGACAAAGATACCGGTCTTTCGGGTGATGTTTAACGAGATCACAAAAAATGCCATTCAGGACGCGTTCAAGGATCCCAAACAGGTCAATGAAGACCTGGTAAACGCTCAGCAGACGCGGCGCATTCTTGACCGGTTGGTGGGTTACAAGGTTTCACCGATCCTATGGAAGACGATCGGCGGCAAACTCTCGGCCGGCCGCGTTCAGACCGTCGCAGTCCGCCTTGTGGTCGAACGCGAACGTGAGATCGAGGCATTTAATAAGACAGAATATTGGTCGATAGTCGCCAATCTGACCGCTGCCTTGCCGCCCAATTTTGACGCCAAGCTAAATAGGATCGAAGACAAGTCGGTCAAATACGGCAAGTTTGACGAAGACCTCAAACCGAGCGAGTACCACATCAAAACCGAGGAGCAGGCGAGGTCGATCGTCGATGAGGCGTCATCCGCCGAATACGTCGTCAACTCGGTTACGACCAAAGAAAAGAAGCGTAACCCTACGCCGCCGTTCATCACGTCAAAACTGCAGCAGGAAGCTGCCAGAAAGCTCGGCTTTTCCGTCAAGCGGACGATGACCGCGGCTCAGCGGCTTTATGAAGGGATCGAACTCGGCAGCGAAGGTGCCGTCGGTCTGATCACTTATATGCGAACTGACTCAACACGCGTGTCAGACGCGGCGTTGGCTGAGGTTCGCGGTTTTGTCGGCGGAAACTACGGCGAGAGCTATCTACCCGGAAAACCCAATTTTTATAGATCCAAAAAGGACGCTCAGGACGCTCACGAGGCTATCCGGCCGACTGACGTCAATCGTACACCCGAGAGTCTCGCGAACCGGTTGCAGTCCGATGAACTTAAGCTTTACCGCCTGATCTGGCAGCGATTTGTCGCTTCGCAGATGATGCCCGCGGTCTTCGACCAGACCACGGTCGATATCATAGCCGGGCGGTTTACTTTCCGCGCCAGCGGCCTTGTCCAAAAATTTGACGGTTATCTCAGAGTCTATGAAGAGGGCCGCGACGAAAAGCCGCAGGACGACGAGGATGATGACGAGGAACGAAGTCTGCCGCAACTTCGCGAGGGCGAAACACTAAGACTTAATAGTCTGGATCCAAATCAGCATTTCACACAACCACCGCCGCGGTACTCAGAGGCCACACTTGTAAAGGCGCTTGAGGAAAAGGGCATCGGCCGCCCGTCGACCTACGCCGCGATCATGACGACCATTCAGGACCGCGAATACGTCGAAAAGATCGAGGGCCGCTTTCATCCAACCCCGCTCGGGACGACGGTAAATGATCTGCTGATCGCCAATTTCGACGATATCTTCAATTCAGCATATACCGCCCGAATGGAGGAACAGCTCGACGAGATCGAGGACGGAAAACTGGATTGGCGCTCCGCTCTTCATGACTTTTACGGTAAATTCTCAAAGGATCTTGAAAAGGCCGATGAGACCATCAAGTCGATGAAGAAGATGTCCATCCCCACCGATGAGGTCTGCGAAAAATGCGGAGCCGGGATGGTCATCAAATTTGGCAGGTTCGGCCAGTTTCTGGCCTGTGCCAATTATCCGGAATGTAAGAATACCCGTGAGGTGGCCAGCAAACGTGCCGACACCGAAAGCTCCGCAAGCGCCGACGGTGAAACAACCGGGGAAATTCCCGTATGCGAACTTTGCGGCCGCGAAATGGCTCTCAAGAAGGGCCGGTTTGGTTCATTTTACGGCTGTACCGGCTACCCGGAGTGTAAGAATATACGGAAGATAGCTAAGGGAGATCAGAAACCCGCCGCACCGCCCGTTCCGCTCGATGAAATGTGCCCGAAGGACGGCGTTCACCTTGTCCGTCGACAGGGCAGATTCGGAGAGTTCATTTCCTGTTCCAATTATCCGAAGTGCGACTATATAAAACGGGAGACGGTCGGCATTTCGTGTCCGAAAGACGGCGGTGACATCGCCGTCAAAAAATCCAAGCGCGGAAAGGTATTTTACGGCTGCGTCAACTATCCAAAGTGTGACGCCGTTTATTGGGATAAGCCGGTCGCCGGCCCTTGCCCGTCGTGCAGCGCGCCGTTTCTGCTTGAAAAGACGACCAAAAAGGACGGCACCGTGCGGTATTGCCAAAACGAAGACTGTGATTATAAAATGACTGTCGATAACACTGATGTAACATCGGAAGAAAGATCAGGCGCCCGGCCTTCCGTGTAAGTCGACCCAATGAAAGAAAATCTACAGTTCTTACAGGCTTTCTTAAAAAATCCGTTGAAGGTTGGGGCAGTTGCACCAAGCTCGCCGGAGTTGGCCGCTGAAATGCTGGTCGGCATAAAGCCCGATGAAAACAACATCGTCCTCGAACTCGGCGTCGGGACCGGAGCGATCACAAAGTACCTTCAGCAGATCATCCCCAACCGGCAATCGTATCTCGGGATCGAACTCGACACCGAAATGGTCAAGACGCTTGGCCAGAAGTACGCCGACCTCAACATCGTCTGCGGTAATGCGGCCGAATCGTATCGCATCCATCAGGAATCGGGCCTCGGCAAGGTGCGCTATCTCGTCTGCTGCCTGCCGTTCGTTTCGCTTCCTAAGGAAGTTAGCGAGAGCGTCCTGCTCGAAATCGAAAAGTTTATGGATGAGGGTTGCGAACTGCGTATCTTTCAGTACGCACACGGCTATTATCTGCCCCCGGCCATCAAACTTCGCGAATTTTTACGAAACCGTTACGGCAAATCAAAACGCAGTCCGCTCGTTCTGAAAAACGTGCCGCCGGCATTCACCCTGACCTGGTCCTCCATCTGACAAATCTTTACACTTTTTTCCTCCCTTTCTGTGCTATAAGTAGTTAAGTCTTTACAAGAGATCCATTACATCTATCAGGAGATAAGTTAATTATGCTACGACGCAAGATTGTAGGCATTTTGGTCATTTATACGTTTTTGCTGCCGACGTTCGCGCTCGGACAGGCGGCTCCGAAAGTCTACGAAGCACCGAAAGAGGTCATCGATAAGATCAAGGAAGAAGGTATAAAAAACTCGCAGATAATGCAGACGCTCAGTTATATGTCCGATGTTATTGGGCCCCGACTGACCGCGTCGCCCGGTGCCAAGCGTGCCAACGAGTGGACCCGCGACACCCTTGCGAAATGGGGTTTGCAGAACGCCCACCTCGAATCATGGGGCCCGTTCGGCCGCGGCTGGACGCTCAAGCGGTTTACGGCGATGGTCGATGGGCCGACCGCTTTTCCGCTCATCGCGTATCCCAAGGCATGGTCGCCCGGCACCGATAAGCTGATCACCCCGGCGCCCGTCGACCCGAAGGCCAAGAACAAGGCTGCTGCACCGGCAAACCCGAGCACCGCATATACCGGCGAAGTTGTTCGCTTTAACGCTCAAAATGTCGCCGAGCTTGAACAGTACAAGGGCAAGCTGAAGGGGAAGATCGTCCTCATCGGCCCGATCCGTGAGGTCAAGGCCTGGATGGAAGCACCTGGCAAACGGTTCACCGATACCGAACTGCTAAATATGGCGGACGCTCCGGACCCGGCTACGATCCGGCGGCCCGCGGGCGGTCCCGGCGGCGGCCCGGGCGGTAATCCGAATTTTGCTCAAATGCAGCAGTTCAACTCGGCAAGAATGCGTTTCCTCGCTGACGAGGGCGCCGCGATCCTGATCGACTCGGCCCGCGGAGACGGCGGCACGATCTTCGTGCAAGGCGCGACCGCTGTTCAGCCGGCGCCGGCCGCTCCTGGTTCTCCGGCAAATCCGCCGGTACGCGTTTATGACAAAGGTGCGAATGTTCCGATCCAGGTCAGCGCTTCGGTCGAACATTTCAATCGTGTTGCCCGAATGATAGATGCCGGCGAAAAGGTCACCATGACGATCGATCTCGCCGTCGAATATCAGGATGCCGATCCTAACGGTTACAATACGCTGGCCGAAATTCCCGGCACTGACAAGGCGGAAGAACTCGTAATGCTCGGCGGCCATCTCGACTCTTGGCACGGCGGCACCGGCGCTACCGACAATGCAGCCGGATGTGCCGTCATGATGGAAGCCGTACGTATCATCCAGACGCTTGGTCTCAAGCCGCGCCGCACGATCCGTATCGGGTTGTGGACCGGTGAAGAGCAGGGCTTGCTCGGTTCGCGGGCCTACGTCAAACAGCACCTTGGCTATCTTGGCGATGGTTCGACCCCGTCATTTGGCGGCGGCGGCGGAAACGCGGCGCCCCAGCCTCTGACGAAACTCGCCGAGTATGACAAGTTCTCAGCGTATTTCAATATAGACAACGGCACTGGCAAGATCCGCGGCGTCTATATGCAGGGCAACGAGGGTGTCCGGCCGATCTTCCGAAACTGGCTGTCGCCTTTCAAGGATCCGAAATGGTACGACGCGTCGAAGCCGCTTGATATGAGCGCAAATACGCTCACGCTTTCCAATACCGGCGGTACCGACCACCTCAGCTTTGACGCGATCGGATTGCCCGGTTTTCAATTCATACAGGACGCCGTCGAGTACGACACCCGGACGCACCACTCAAATCAGGATGTGTTCGACCGTATTCAGGCCGACGATATGAAGCAGATGGCGATCATCTTGGCTACATTTGTCTATCAGGCCGCGATGATGGACGACAAGATGCCCCGAAAGCGGTAGCACTTTACCAGATCTGGTAACTGAAATTTGCCTGAGATGCCGCCGAGCGGTGCCTCAGGCAAATTTTTGTTTCAAATCATACCGATTTCAGCTAAAATCAGGCGGTCCTTATCAACCATATGACAAATGTCGAATATTACAGCGGCGCGATCGACGCTACCGGATGCGTCAGCAACGGGTGGAATCTGATCAAGAACAATTACGGCCTGTTCTTAGGAATAACTTTGGTTGCGATGATAATTGCCGGTTGCGTGCCGTGCTTCAGCCTCTTTTTCGTTGGGCCGATAATGGGCGGCGTATTTTACGTCGTTCTCCGTGAGATGCGCGGCGAACCGATCGAGTTTGGGATGATGTTCAAGGGATTTGAGAAATTCGTCCCGCTTATGGTGATCGGCATAATCCAGTCAATTCCTGAGATCGTTGGCCAGGGCATCCGGTTTACGGTCGATATCGGGAGGATCGGTCTGCTGGGCGGAAAAGGCGATCCGGATCTTCAGTTTTTTCAAGGTTCGGATTCCGAGTTTGCGATCGCGAGCGGCTTGTTGGTGATACTCGCGGTTGTCGGCGTGCTGCTTATGCTGTTTGCGGTCGTGTGGCGGGTCCTGCTTTTCTTTGCGATACCGCTTGCAATGGAGTATGACCTTGGACCCGTCGAAGCGATGAAGCTCAGTGCGCGGGCAGCGACGTCTAATATCGGCGGCTTGATCGTACTCTTTATACTTGAGGCGTTGGTCGTGCTGTTGGGTATTCTGATGCTGTGCATCGGGCTGTTTTTTGTGATGCCTATCATTTACGCGGCAAACGCGTTTGCCTATCGCCAGGTGTTTCCGTTGATCGAGCAAAACTTTCAGGTGACGCCGCCGCCGCCAACAATATACGGTAGTAGTTACGGCCGCGGAATGTAGCTCACAGTACGAGCTCCATAAACATCACATCGCTGTGCGGATTATCGTAATAGGATCCGATCCGGCGAAAGCCGTGACCCTCATAGAGGCTCACGGCTTTTCCCATCTTTGGCGGATACGTATCGAGCCGCATCTTTGAATAACCCATCTCGCGGGCGTCGGCTATCAGCTTCTCGATCAATTGATTCCCGATCCGCTCAGCGCGAAAACCCTCGCGTACGAACAGCCTCTTCATCTCGCAAATGCCTTCCTCGAGCTTTCTCAGAGCGATGCAGCCCGCAAGTTTGTCGCCCGAATACGCAAGATAAAGCCGCCCTTCGGGCATCGCGTATTTGCCCGGCAACCCGGCAAGCTCTGCCTCAAAACCCTGAAAGCAAAGATCCATCGCGAGCCAAGCTTCGTATTCGCGAAAGAGCGTTTTCGCCTCAGCAATCTGGTCGTCTGTTTCGGCATGGGTTATCAACAACATTGACGATATTTTACGTTAACCAACCGCGGATCGCGCGAATGACGCAGATAAAAGCCTAATTCTTGTTTTATCTGCTCGATCCGCGACATCTGCGGTTAATGCATTTTGCGTCTATCCAACTAATATTTACTATAGAAATAACATGGAATTAGCAGTCGAACAGTACAAGGTTAAGGACGAACCGTTTTATTTGCCCATCGGACAGGAAGTCGAGCTTTTCGAAGCGGCGTTTGCGGCGAAGCTGCCCGCGATGCTCAAGGGCCCGACGGGCTGCGGCAAGACGCGCTTTGTCGAGTACATGGCGCATCGCCTGAACCGGCCGCTGATCACCGTCGCCTGTCATGAGGATCTGAGCTCGACCGACCTCGTCGGTCGCTTTCTGCTCGAGGGCGAAGAGACCGTCTGGCACGACGGCCCGTTGACCGCCGCCGTGCGTGCCGGTGCGATCTGTTACCTCGACGAGGTCGTCGAGGCCCGCAAAGACACCGTCGTCATCATCCACCCGCTGACCGACGACCGCCGCCGTCTGCCGATCGAAAAACGCGGCACCGTGATCGAGGCTCCCGACGATTTCATGCTCGTCGTCTCGTACAATCCGGGCTACCAGTCGATACTCAAAGATCTCAAACAATCCACGCGCCAACGCTTCGTCGCGATGGAATTTGACTATCCCGAGCCCGAGGCTGAGACAGAGATCGTCGCCAAAGAAGGCGGCATCGAGAAGGACATCGCCGCCGACCTCGTCAAGATCGGCCAAAAGGTCCGCAACCTCCGCGGCCACGGCCTCGAAGAAGGCGTCTCAACCCGCCTCCTCATCTATGCCGCCCAAATGATCGCCCAAGGCATCTCCCCCATCGCCGCCGCCGAAGTCGCCATCTGCTCCCCCATAACCGACGACCGCGAGCTCCAGCG
>CALDGX010000241.1 GCA_937941715.1 uncultured Chloracidobacterium sp.
GAATACCGTTTTCGCCCGGATCCTGGACACCGTTATTGTTGTTGTCGCGCCAGACCCGGTTGCCGATCTCGATCGGTGCTGCTGAACACATCGCCGACATCGATCCGAGGCCGTTCGCCTTACCAAAATCGGGCTGTCCGACACCGCCAAGGCCGTTGTATATACGATAGGCACGTTCGGCACTTCCGGTCGTGTTGTTAAAGAATCGGACACCTCCGTCAAACGTCGCACCGGAGTCGATCGTACGGCTGATCGGGTCGAGCAGAGTGGTCACCACATGCTGCCGTCCTGGCAGGTAAAGCAGCGATCCCCACGAAACTTCATCGTGATAATTTGCGTTGTTCGGGGCGGTACAGAAATCGTCGTTGTGGTAAAACTCGCCGTTGCCCGGGCCCTGGCCCGTTCCCTGAGGTGCAGTTCCGGTTCCGCCGCAGCGGCCGTTGCTCTCAAGCGTCCAGGTTCCAAAGGTTCCACAAGCACGGATAGTGTCGCCGGCCGTTCGTTTCGCGTCGGGACCGGCATCAAGTGCGGCGTCGCCGGTACGATCGCGAATCCCGAGGATCAGGTTGCCGTTCTCAAATTCGATATCCGTCAGCATCGGCATCGGGAAGGCAAAGTTCGTCTGGATCGTCGGTTCCCACGGCCGCCATTCGGCGGCCTCACCGGGATCCGCAAATCCACGGCCATAATTTAGCTGAGTACTAAAGACCGGCGTTGCGGTAACGGCAAGCGTTGTCGGGTTTACCTGAAATACATAAGCGTAAAGGTCACTGGCGTTATTGGTCGAATCGGCCGAGCAGACCACGCCGACATAGACATTACTGCGATAGTATCTGACCGCGAACGGACGCTTGTTACCTGCCGCACAATTTGCCACGGTTCCGGCAGGTGTCGGCATTGTGATCGTCGAAAGGTCGACAGTGCTGCCAAGATTGGCACCCGTCGTCGGATTTAGTGCATACAGCTTGCGGTCCTGCAGATTCATAACGAAAAGCCGGCTGTTGTCGGACGCAATGTCCATTCCGCCGAGCCCGCTCTTACCGACGCCATCCCAGCCAGTGTCATAGTTGTCGGCCGCGTAATCTAGGATGTCATGGTTATTCGTCGTCGCGTTGGGGACGGTAAAGGTCGCGGTGACCGCGCTCGTCGCAGGATTGATGACGTAGATCGCGCCCGGATCGTCTGCATTATTTAATATCCCGTCAGCTCCCGGGCCGAATCCCGAATGCCGCTTGAAGTACGACGCGGCATAAAGCCGATTAGTGCTGCGGTTGTATGCAAGCGAGTAAATCGTGCCGACAGTCGCCTGCGTGGTGGTCAGCGAATGGGTCGTCGGATCATCATAATTAGCGACAGTCGTGTCGGTGTAGGTCGTACCGGCATCATACGGGAAGTCGTAGAGTACCGGGTTGGTCGCATATGTGCCGTTTGACGCGCCTTGTGCGTACCGCGAAGTGACTATCGTCGGATTGTTCTGGCAATATTCTTCGCCTCTTGTCAGGGCGAGGTTGACGTTCGACGTGTTGACGTTGTTTACAAATTGCACGGTCGAACCCGCATCGGTCGCAGTGCCGCCGAGAACCGAGTCCGTACTGCGCGCCGACGGCGTATAGCCTGACGGCAGCGTCGTGAACTCTAGTCTGTAAGGTCCAGTCCCGGTTGCGGCCAGCGAATAAGTTCCGGTGGCCCCGGTCGTGGTGGAACCGCGAGCGACACCGCCGGAGTCAAACGCACTAACGGTCACGCCGGCCACCCCGACGTCGATCGAGTCGGTGCCGGTCGCCGTGTCGTAGAGACCGTTGCTGTTAAAATCCTGAAACACGCGTCCGGTGATCGTTGCCGCCTCAGGCGCGTCCGGAGCGAGGTCGACCGTCTTGGCCGTCCGCTGTGCGCTTGAGCGAAATGATTCGGTAACGGCCGCGCCAAAGGCGATGGCGGTCGCTAGTATCGTCAGTGCCGCAAGGCGGCGTCGATTGAACAAATTTGGGGTCGTCATAGTCGTATTTGGCAATTGAATATTGCTATCCAGGATCGAAGGGGAATTTATCTCGGGAGGTGCACTGCGGGGCAAGCGGGACCTATCACCGTAAAGGCTGATACGCCCTTCAACTAGAAGGTAACAAACTATTTCAAAATTGTCAAACGATTTTTAACACTCGAAGCGGGCATATGGGAGCCTTGCCATTCTGGATTTGATAGAGGTCAACCGGCTGATTGATACCACCGATCGCTTAACGTTTCAGACGGTGGGCAAATTTTTGACGGAACTTAGCTACCTTGGGTGCGACGACCGCGGCGCAGTACGGTTGGTTGGGGTTATTGGCGAAATACTCCTGATGATAGTCTTCGGCAGGCCAGAATTTGTCAAACGCGGTGACCTCGGTGACGATCGGATCGTCATATATAGCCTCGGCGGTGATCTCCGAAATGATCTCGTGAGCGGTTTGACGTTGTTCCTCCGAGTGGTAAAAGATCGCCGAGCGATATGAGGTTCCGATATCGCCGCCCTGTCGATTAAGGGTCGTCGGGTCGTGGACGGTGAAATAGACGCGCAGAAGATCGGCAAACGAAAGCTGCTCGGGGTCGAATCTGATCTGGACGACTTCCGCATGGCCGGTAGTTTCAGAGCATACCTGTTGGTATGTCGGGTTGGCGGTATGGCCGCCGGAGTAGCCGGAAACAACGTCCTCGACGCCGATCAGGGCGTCAAAGACCGCCTCGACACACCAAAAGCACCCGGCAGCAAGTGTTGCAGTTTCTAGATCTTTGTTTTCCATATATTCTGTACTCAGTTACGTGCGAGACCCAGCGAACGCCCGGTCACCTCAAACAGATGCTCAAATATCTCAACGTGCCGCCGAGCCTCGGCAACCGTTTCACCCCACGCGAAAAGCCCGTGGCGGCGAATATAAATTCCGTGAATGTCTCCGGCCTCAAGCAGTACGTTCTGCAGGACGTGTGACTGAGCGACCTGATCCTGCGAGTTTTCGATGATCGGTACGACCTCTGTGTGGTCATGCGTCGCGACGCCCGAGAGGCCCTTGAGCACCTCATAGCCGTGCAGCGTTATGGCTCCGTCCACGTACTTTAGGTCGGACAAGATCGTTCCCCAGACCGAGTGAGTGTAGAGGATGCAGCGAGCCCGCGGCCGCAGCCGATAGATCGTCAAATGAAGCAGCGACTCGTCCGACGGTCGGCCGAAGCCCTGGAGTATTTCGGCGTCGTCATCCAACTCGAGAAAGTTGGTCTCGTCAAGCGTTGCTTTTTCATTGCCGGCCGACGTGATGCAGAGCCGGAGCGGCTTGCGCGCAAGCAGGATGCTGAAGTTGCCGCTGGTCCCGAGAGCCCAGCCGCGATCGTAGAATTCGCGGCCGGCTTCGGTAAGTTCCTGAGTAGGAGTCGGCGCCGGATTTTGTGATGCCATGCTTATTCCTCGTCCTCGCGTAGCTTTTCCAGAACCGAGATATCCTCGAGCGTGGTCACGTCGCCGGCAACCGTGCCACCGGCGGCGAGTTCGCGCAAAAGCCGCCGCATGATCTTGCCGGATCGGGTCTTTGGCAGCATATCCGTAAAGCGAATATCATCCGGACGGGCAAGGGCACCGATCTCGTGAGCGACATGTGCCCGGAGGATATTCTTGAGTTCGTCGTCACCCTGACGACCGCCCTCCAGCGTGACAAAAGCCGCGATCGCCTGTCCCTTTATCTCATCCGGTCGGCCGACGACCGCCGCTTCGGCGACAGCCTCGTGCGACACAAGTGCCGATTCGATCTCGGCGGTTCCGAGGCGATGGCCGCTGACATTGATCACGTCGTCAACCCGGCCCATTATCCAATAGTAACCGTGCTCGTCGCGTCTGGCACCGTCACCGGCGAAATAGCGGCCCGGAATCTCGGACCAATACGCTTGTTTATATCGCTCGTCGTCGCCCCAGAGCGTGCGCAGCATCGATGGCCAGGGATGCGTGACGACCAAATAGCCGCCCTCATTCGGCCCGACGGGCTTACCGCTCTTGGTTACAATGTCGACTAGAATTCCAGGTATCGGCCGCGTCGCCGTGCCGGGAACGGTCGGCGTAGCTCCCGGAAGCGGGCTTATCATTATCGAACCGGTTTCGGTCTGCCACCAAGTGTCGACGATAGGACATTTTCCTTTACCGATGACCTTGTGATACCACATCCACGCCTCGGGATTGATCGGTTCGCCGACGGTTCCGAGCAAACGCAGCGAAGACAGGTCATGCCGCAGCGGATACTGTTCGCCCCATTTGATAAAAGCACGGATCGCAGTCGGGGCCGTGTACAGGATATTGATCTTGTGGCGGTCGATCATATCCCAAAAACGATCAAAGTCGGGATAGTTTGGTGCCCCTTCGTACATGAAGACCGTCGCACCGTTGGCCAGCGGGCCGTAGGCCACATAGCTATGCCCGGTTACCCAGCCGATGTCGGCCGTGCACCAGAAAATATCGTTATCCTTAAGATCAAATACAAGCTTTGTGGTGTAAGCGGCCTGCGTAAGGTATCCGCCGGTCGTGTGCAAAATGCCCTTTGGCTTACCGGTCGTTCCCGATGTGTAAAGTATGAACAGCGGATGTTCCGAGTCGAGTTCCTCGGCGGGACAGGGAATGCCGACGGTCTTGGTAAGTTCGTGCCACCAATGATCGCGGCCTGGCATCATGTGTATCTTAGAGTGTGTACGCTGAAAAACGATCACGTCCTCGATGGTCGGGCAATGTTCAGCGGCCTCGTCGACGATCTCCTTGAGCTTGATCTCGCTCCCGCGGCGATAGCCGCCATCAGCGGTGACGATGACCTTACATCCGCCGTCATTGACGCGGTCGCGGATGGCGTCCGCCGAAAATCCGGCAAAGATAACAGTGTGCGTCGCACCGATGCGGGCACAGGCGAGCATCGCGACAGTCAGGGCCGGGATGAGCGGCATATACAGGGCGACACGGTCGCCGGTCTGCACGCCGAGGCTCTTGAGCACGTTGGCAAACCGGGAAACCTCCTGATGCAGCTGAAGGTAGGTGATGGTCTTGACCTCGCCGGTCTCTCCTTCCCAAATGATCGCGGCCTTGTTACGCCGCCAGGTCGAAAGGTGCCGGTCAAGGCAGTTATAGGAAATATTGATCTTGCCGCCGACAAACCATT
Organism: uncultured Chloracidobacterium sp.; assembly: GCA_937941715.1. GTDB lineage: Bacteria > Acidobacteriota > Blastocatellia > Pyrinomonadales > Pyrinomonadaceae > OLB17. The sequence goes on from CALDGX010000241.1 coordinate 5,157, forward strand.
TGGCGTGCGGTTCCTGCCAGTCGAGGACGCTGTCCCACTTGCGAAACCAATGCAGTTCTTCGGCCTGCTTTTCCCAAAAGCCCTGCGGGTCGGCTGCGGCGTCTGCATAGAGCTGTTCGTATTCAGCAAAACTCTTGATCTGAGCATCGGCCGCAAATTCCGCCGGCGGCGGAAAAAGCCTTGATTCGCTCGACATCGATGTTATGGAGGGTTGATCGGACATATTCTTAATTAAAACGCAACGCCCTCAATTATAGTGTATCGGCTGACGTGTTCAAATTACGTCCAGCTCCGCACTAAGGCGCACGCCCGGCCAAAATGACCTTTGACGGATGATCTGATGCTCGGATCACATAGTATCGCCGCTCGATGTACCTCAAAACCGTCATGGATCACACTTTATTTCTTCAATGCGTTCAGCCGGTCGAACGCTGTTTGGGAATCAACTTGGATACGTGTAAAATCGGCGAAGAATATTGTCCGAATATTTGCTTATGGCACTGCTCGAGATGCGCGGGATCGTCAAGGAGTTTCCGGGAGTCAAGGCTCTGGACGGCGTGAGTTTTGCTCTCGGGGCCGGTGAGTTCCACTCGCTGGTCGGTGAGAACGGTGCAGGCAAATCGACGCTGATGAAAGTGCTCTCGGGCGTTTATCCGCACGGGTCGTATGAGGGCGACATCCTCATTGACGACACGGTTCGGAGCTTTCGAAATATCCGCGATTCTGAAGCCGCCGGGGTTTCGATCATCTTCCAGGAACTATCGCTCGTCAAGGAACTTACGGTCGGTGAGAACATCTTTTTGGGTAAAGAACCGTCGCGGTTCGGCATTATCAATTGGACGGAACTCTACCACAAGGCGTCAAATCTACTCCGCGATCTCAATCTCGAAATCGACCCGCGAATACCGGTCGGAAATCTCGGTATCGGCCAGCAGCAGCTGGTCGAGATCGCCAAGGCCCTATCGAAGGATGCAAGGATCCTGGTGCTCGATGAACCGACGGCCGCACTGACCGAATCGGAGGTCGAGACTCTCTTCAATATCCTCGAAAAGCTCAGGTCGCGAGGCGTCGGAATGATCTACATATCGCACAAACTGGATGAGGTTTTTCGAATGAGCGACCGCATCACGGTGCTTCGCGACGGCAGGACGGTCGGCACTCACGCAGCCGCGGAACTGACCAAGGACAAGGTGATCGCCGCAATGGTCGGCCGTGAGGTTGGCGATATTTTCCCCAAGCCTGAGCACGAATTCGGCGAGACCGCGATTGAGGTCAAGTCGCTGAACGTATTTTCGACCGATCGGCCTGACAAAGCACTCGTGAGCGACGTTTCGTTTGCAGTGCGTAAGGGAGAGGTCCTCGGTATTGCGGGGTTAATGGGAGCGGGGCGTTCGGAACTGCTGATGGCGATCTTTGGCGCGTGGAAGGGAAAATTTGGCCGTGAGATCTCCGTGGCCGGTCGCCCGGTCACGATTTCGTCGCCGGCCGACGCGATCGCTAACGGCATCGGATTTGTGACCGAAGACCGCAAGCGGTTCGGCCTGATACTCGAGCAGACCATCCTGGACAATATGACTCTCGCGGGGCTAAAGAGCATATCGGGCCGATTTGTTTGCAACCGCACACGCGAGTCGATAGCCGCGGACGGCCCGATGAAGAGCCTCCGTATCAAGGCAAACTCGCCCTTGTCGATCGCCGGTACGCTTTCAGGCGGCAATCAACAAAAGGTCGTGCTTGGCAAATGGCTCCTGACTCGTCCGAAAGTGCTGTTTCTGGATGAACCCACGCGTGGGATCGACGTCGGGGCCAAGCAGGAGATATACGCCGAGATAAACCGCCTGGCGAAAGAGGGAATGGCGATAGTACTGGTCTCGTCGGAACTCCCGGAGGTTTTGGGGCTTTCAGACCGGATAATGGTCCTCCACGACGGCCGAGTTACGGGTGAATTTGCCCGCAGCGAAGCTACACCGGAAAAGGTCATGGCGGCCGCGACGGGATCGAACTGACGCTTGACAGCGACGCTCGCAACTTATTTTTACTGATGAAAGCTCGACTCGGACGAATAGAGACAAACAAATGGACGAAACGATCAAATCTAGAATAAACACGGCTTCGCTGCGGGCGTACGTGATGATCGCGGTGCTTGGGTTGATCTGGGCCTATTTTCACTGGGCCACCGAGTCGATATTTCTGACGCCGCGAAACCTGTCAAATCTAATGACCCAGATGTCGGTGACGGGCATCCTGGCGGTCGGGATGCTCATGGTCATCGTGTCGGGAAACATCGACTTGTCGGTCGGTTCGGTTCTCGGGTTTGCGGGGGGCATGGCCGCGTGGGCGCTTGCGGCCGGTTACTCGCTTCCGACGGCAATATTGCTGGCAATAGCCGTTTGCGTAGTGATCGGGTTGGTCCACGGAGTACTGACGTCGTATCTCAATATCCCGGCTTTTATCGTCACACTTGGCGGATTGCTGGCATGGCGGGGTGCCGTCAAATGGCTTTTGAGCGGCAATACCATCCCGATCTCTGACGAATCGTTCAAGGCGATCGGACAGAGCTACGTTGGTTCGAGTGTCGGATGGGTCCTGGCGGCACTTGCGATCGCCTTCGTACTCGTTATGGCGATCCAACGGGCTCGTTCCATCAAGGCCTACGGGTTGGGCGAGGCGAACTACGGCGGCGAGCTGCTCAGATCGATCTTGCCGGTCGGAGCCATCATCGCCTTCATTTGGGTGATGAACTCATACGAGGGCAAGGGGGTACCGATCCCGGTGTTGATCTTTGTTGCCGTCGCACTCTTCGGTGCGTTCATGACCACATCGACGACCTTCGGCCGTTACCTGTACGCTATCGGCGGCAATGCCGACGCTGCGCGGCTGTCCGGCATCGACAACCGGCGAAACGTACTCAAGGTCTATATGATCCTCGGAGCACTGACCGGACTTGCAGCCCTGATATTTGCCGGCCGCGTCGGCAGTGCGACGCCGGACGCCGGAACACTCAAGGAGTTGGATGCCATCGCCGCCTGTGTGATCGGCGGGGCTTCGCTAGTCGGCGGCCGCGGCACAATTTTCGGGGCCTGTCTCGGTGCGCTGATAATGGCGAGTCTTGATAACGGAATGTCGTTGCTCAACGTCCGTGACTTTATGCAGGACATAATAAAAGGCTCGATCCTCGTTGCCGCCGTTGGCCTGGATATGTTCGGCCGAAAGCAAAGCTAACGGGTACATCCATCCAAACTTAAACTGCGACACAATTTGCCTTTCATCGGCAGGTTGTGTCGCAGGTCACTTTCTTTCCTAAATTTCAAGAACATAATCAAGGCATATTTCGGCGCGGTTGAGATATGGTCCGGAGCGGATCGGGACCGGAGAGGTTCCATTTGCCGTCTGCCGCGCTCTTTGAATGGGCTAAACAATGCCGGCCGCACCTCAACCACCGCTTGAAACTAAATAAGAACTAATCTTCGCGAAAAGGAGAATAAAACCAGATGTCACCGAATACTCTAATGACCATCGGCCAGCAGTTCAGCAGGCGCTCATGGGCCGAACCGTGGAAGATCAAAATGGTCGAACCGCTCAACATGATCACCCGCGATGACCGCGAAAAGGCTCTTGCCGACGCGGGATTCAACACATTTCTGCTGCGTTCGGACGATGTGTACATCGACCTTTTGACGGACAGCGGGACCGGAGCGATGAGCGACAGGCAATGGGCGGGAATGATGCTCGGCGACGAAGCCTACGCAGGCAGCCGGAACTTCTACCACCTGGAAGCTGCGATCCAAAAATTCTATGGCTACAAATATGTGGTTCCGACCCATCAGGGCCGCGGGGCTGAGCACCTGATCAGTCAAGCCGCGATCAGAAAAGGGCAGTTCGTGCCGGGGAATATGTATTTCACGACTACGCGTCTGCATCAGGAGTTAGCCGGCGGCATCTTTGTCGATGTGATCATCGACGAAGCACACGACCCGCAGATACTGCATAAATTCAAAGGAAACATCGATCTCGACAAACTCGAATCCCTCATCAAGCGCGAGGGCGCCGAGAATATCGCGTACGTCAGCGTCGCCGGCACCGTAAATATGGCGGGCGGCCAACCGGTGAGTATGGCTAACATCAAGGCCGTCCGGAAGCTGGCCGACCATTATGGGATAAAGGTATTTCTCGATGCCACGCGGTTGGTCGAGAATGCATTTTTTATACAGGAGCGAGAGGACGGATACGGGACGAGATCGATCGCCGAAATACTGCATGAATTTTGCTCGTATTCCCAAGGTGCCTGGATGAGCGCCAAAAAGGACAGCCTGGTCAATATCGGCGGATGGCTCGCGGTTGACGACAGCGAATTGTTTGAGGAACTACGCAACCTGGTCGTCGTTTACGAGGGGCTGCACACCTACGGCGGGCTCGCCGGCCGCGATCTTGAGGCAATGGCGATAGGTATCGCTGAAAGCGTTCAGGACGAACACATCCAATCCCGTATCGGCCAGGTACGCTATCTGGGCGAATTGCTGACGACCTGGGAAATACCGATCGTCCATCCGGTCGGCGGCCACGCGATATTTCTTGACGCAAAGGCGTTCTACCCGCACCTCGAACAGGCCAAATTCCCGGCCCAGACGCTCGCGGCCGAGTTGTATCTGGATTCGGGTATCCGCTCGATGGAACGCGGCATTGCGAGTGCCGGCCGCAACCCTAAAACGGGCGACCACAATTACCCGAAGCTCGAGCTGACGAGGCTGACCATTCCGAGGCGCGTATACACGCAGGCTCACATGGACGTCGTCGCTGAATCGGTCCGCGCCGCCTACGAGGCGCGCGAACAAGCTACCGGCCTGAAAATGGTCTACGAGCCGAAATACCTTCGATTTTTCCAGGCGAGGTTCGAGCGGCTTTGAGTCTAGCCGCCTATAAAACTCATTGTCCGGGAAGGTTGGACGAAGTCCGCGTCATTAATATGGTGGCGCGGTTCTTTTTTTAGCGCGACGTTCTCGATGAATTGGGCGATCTCGTTGCGTGAGGCGCCGCTTCGCACAATTCCGCGAAGGTCGTGTTCGGTGGTTGAAAAAAGGCAGGTGCGGATCTGGCCGTCGGCGGTCAAGCGAATACGCGAGCACGCTCCGCAAAACATCTCGGTTACGGGGGCGATAATTCCGATCTCGCCGGGAGCGCCGTCGGCAAAGACGTACTTCCAGGCGGTCTCAGAGCCACGGTCGGCATTTTTTAGTTTCAGCGGGTAAACAGCATTTATCGTTTCGAAGATCTCACGCCCGGGAACGACCAGGTCGGGACTCCATTCGTGGCCGCTGTCGAGCGGCATAAACTCGATAAAGCGCATAGAGACGCCAAATTCGCGGGCAAATCGTGCAAAATCTACAAATTCGTCGTCATTATGGCCGCGGATAACGGCAGCGTTGACCTTGACCGGGTCAAAGCCGGCCTGTTTTGCCGAGTCGATCGCGGCGAAGACCTTTTCGAGCCCGTCAACGCCTGTCATTCGGTTAAATTTTTCGCGATCGAGACTGTCCAGACTGATCGTGACACGGTCAACTCCGGCGGCTCGAAGTTCGTCGGCGAGCGCCGGAAAAATAAAGCCGTTTGTGGTCAAAGCGAGATCCTTAAGCCGCGGTTTCAATACGGCGATCTCGGCGGCTAGCTTTGCGATGTCCTTTCTCAAGAGCGGTTCGCCGCCGGTGAGCCTTATCTTTTCGATGCCGAGCGAAACAAATATGTCGGCGATATACGCCATTTCCTCAAACGTCAGGATCGTATCCTTGCGGGCCATTGGCGGTTCGCCGTTCGGCAGGCAGTAAAAGCACCTAAAATTGCACCTGTCCGTCACCGAAATGCGAAGGTCGCGGATCGTCCGGTTGTAAGCATCGCGAAGCATTAGCTAAATGATACAGGATTGCCGGCGGAAATTCGCTTTACCTGTAGGCGTTGCCAATGATGTCGAGCTGTGAGAGGACTTTGCCACGCTCAGCGAGAGAATCACCGGACAGGACATTCCGGATCTCGCCGATCATTTTGGCGAGTTCGGCACGGTCGCTGGCCTCGGTCGGGCCTTCGTAATTACCCTTTTTGCCGGTGATGTCATCCGTGATGAAGCTAAGGCTTTCCGACATCTTATTCAGTGCGTTTTTGCTGCTGCGGCCTTTAGGATACAACTTCAGATAAGCTACATAGGTTGCGGTGATGTTGTAAACATAACAGTTTACATATCCTTCGCATTCGCCGGGAAGGGGATTTTCAGCTGCTGCCCAGGCAATGTCGTCGGCGATCGGCAGCGTCCTGTATTTCTTGCTCAGGTCCCAAAACCGATCTGAACGGACAAACCACTGGCCGGCGGGTTCGCTGTATGTGATGTCCTTTCTGTTTCGTCGAATAAAGCTCTTATGCGGCTCACGGTTCAGCTTGTCAGGCGGAATTTTGGCGAGTGCGGTGCCGAGCCCCTTGAGCCGTTTAAATTCGGCATCGGCAGTCTTCGACTGAGCGTTCGCCGAGACACATGTGCCTATTGCGATGAGGGCGATCACCAGCATAATAAGGGATGACGACGAGAACCTGTTCTTTTTCATTTTACGGTTATACCACACGGCGCGTATCTATTTAATAAGGTGTTTGGCGTTTCGTTGAAGTCCGCTCAGTTTTGCTCGTTTGACGGCCGAGCGTCGAAAACGCTCTACGTACTCCGGATGATCCATTTCGAGAATAGCATGCGGATCGAGAGACGTTTGGCCGAGCCTGGGTTCGAACCGGGCGTCAGGTGTGGGCTTCTCGAACCGATTCCAAGGGCAAACGTCCTGGCAGATGTCACATCCATAGAGCCAGCCTTCGAGCTTCGGAGCGACCTCCGGCGGCAGATGTTCACCGCGGTGCTCGATGGTCGCGTATGAGATGCACTTTGCGGAATCAACGATGTACGGTTCGATTATCGCGCCCGTCGGGCATGCATCGAGACACGCTGTACACGAACCGCAATGGTCCGCGACCTCGCCGGTATCGTACTCAAGCTCGAGATCGAGGATCAGTTCTCCGATAAATACCCACGAACCTAGATCTCGGGTAATGACGTTTGAGTGTTTACCAAGCCAGCCGAGACCGGACCGCACTGCCCACGCCTTGTCCATCATAGGAGCCGTGTCGACACAGGCCCTGCCATCGGCTCCGGGTACCTCGTCACGTATGCGTTCGAGAACGGCCCGGAGTCCTGCACCGACCACATCGTGATAGTCGTCTCCCCAGGCGTAACGCGAGATCTTGCCGGGCGAGGTATGCCGATGATCGGTGTAATAGTTTTTTAACACGACCACTATAGATCTGGCTGCGGGGAATATCTCTCTCGGGTCGATACGGCGTTCGGGGTCACGGGCCATCCACGACATCGCCGCGTTGTATCCCGCGTCGAGCCAGCTGCCGAGCCTTTCGGCCTCGGTGTCGAGGCGGGCCGCCGGAACTATCGCTACACGATCGAAACCGGCGTCGAGCGCAAATTGCTTGATGCGTAAAGAAAGCGACATCCTCGATAGAGTACCTGAGCCGATCGTAAAGACGCAAAAAATGCGGCCGGATACTCATTGAATATCCGGCCGCAGGGTCTGATCAGATCCGAAAGCTTAGAAGTTGAGCTTCAAGCCAAATTGGAACTGTCTCGGATCAAATGCGGACGTCGAGTTGCTGAGGTACTTGCCGCCCTTTTTCTGGCCGACCGAATTGACGACCTGATAGAACGGGTTTGCCGCCGCTTCGTTAAAGCGGTTGAACAAGTTGAAGCCCTCGGCGATGAGATCCAGACTAAAGCGTTCCCCGATGCGTATCTTCTTGGTGAGACGTGCGTCAACCGAGAAGTAATTGCGGGTGATACCCATATTACGTCCCAAATTTCCGCTGAGCGGGAAGACGCCCTGGAAGCAGTTGGCGTCAACGCCGGTCGCACAAAGTGAGCCATCGGTCCTGACGGTCGGACGCTCGTTCGTGCTCTGGAAGTCGCCATTGTTGTCGCCCACGGCCAGAATGTTGAACGGACGGCCTGAACCATATTCGATGATCGGCGCAAACGAGAATCCGTGCATGAAACGCTTAATGGTGGATCCTGATTTCCAACTGTCCGGAGCACCGATTATGCCGCTGAAGACAAAACGATGACGCTGATCAAACAGCGAATCCGAACGCTCCGCACGGAAGTTGTTGTTATCCTGCGGTTTCAAAAGCGTCTGGAGATCCGACGAATCGTCGATCGAGTGTGACCAGGTATACGTCGCAAAGAACTGAATATTGCTCGAAAAGCGCTTCTTCAGTTCGACGTTCAGTGCATTGTATGACGAATTACCATCAGAGACCTGGGCATTGACGTCGGCATACGGATTGATCGGCCCGATGGAACGAAGCGTTCCGGCGAGCTGAGCATCAAGCACGGCCTTTGTAACTGCACCGCCGGTCACGGCAGCGGCAAAGAAGTAGTTCGGGCCGAGACGACGGAAGTAGTTAGCAACGATCGGGCTCACGATCCTGAGGCCGGTCGTGTTGTTGACCGCGATCAGGCCGGGAATGACGACCGTGTAAAGCGCGTTTGACGTCGTCGGCATTGAGAAGAACGCGGCTTCCGACAGATTCGACGGAGCACGTCCATTCGGTCCGCACGGGCCGCCGCAAGCGACAGGATTATTTGCAGTATATCGGCGGAAGTTGTCCGTCATTGCCTGCAAATTGACCTGGTTAACGTCCTGCGGGTGAGCGAGGTGACGCGAATTGACCGTGATGTAGCTTACGGAAAGCGACATGTCCTTTCCGATCTGCTGTTCAACTGCAAGGTTGCCCTGCATCGCGTACGGATATTCAAAGTCCTTGGATACGTGAAGTGTGAACGGCAGGATCGGTCCGAAACCGGTAAAGTTGTTCGGGTTGAAACGCATGAAGCCCGGTTGATACTGAGCTGAGGCGGCAAGACCCGGTGTACAGTTGGTTCCGGGGGTCGCACCTGCAAAGTTACAGGGGATCAGCGTTCCGTGCATCACCTGGAATGCATTGAACAAGCCAAGCGGCGAGGGACCGCCGATCGGCAGAAGTGTCGCCTGCTGCTGCTGCGAACCGTCAGCGACGTTTGAGTTGAACGATACCACGAGCAGCGGGTGATCGTAGAACATACCGGCGGCACCGCGAATAACCGTCTTGCCGTTGCCTCTGACATCCCACGCAAACCCGAGTCGTGGTGCGATGTTGTTGCGGTCACGCGGGAATCCTTGTGTGATGTTCAGAGCATCCTGTGCCGTCTGGACATCCTGCTGCGACAGGGTAATGCCCGTCAGCGGATCGCGGAACGAGCTAGGTGCAAACTGATCGGTCAACTCGATGTCGTAGCGGACACCGTAATTGAAGGTAATGTGCCGGCTGACCTTCCAGGTGTCCTGGAAGAACATACCGATCGGCTTGTTCTTGATCGAGCTGTTCGGGTCACCAAAACCCTGGATGAACACGCTCGGGAAGCCTAGGCCGTAAGCCTGGATCGCGGTCAATGCCGGACCGGTACATCCTGTGATGAGTGAACTGCACGACTGCTGGCTGAAATTGAACAGTGCCGGGAAGTTAAGCTCAAAGCTTGCACGTCCGAGAATGTAATTCATATCAAATCCGAACTTGAAGATATGGTTCTTGGGGGCCCAAGTCATATTGTCGCGGACCTGATAGCGGTTTTCGCGTCGGGCAACGGGCGAGAACGGATTTGATCCGATAAAGCCGGTACCTGCGATCTGAAGGGCAACGCTCGGAACCTGCGAGTCAAATTTGGCATCGCGGCGTCCGAAGTTGAAATAGAACTCGTTGATCAGATTCTTAGGAAGGATGCTGGTAAGCGACGCGCCAAATGAAACGTCCTTGAGGTCCTGGATGCCGGTACGCGAATAGTCATTCTGTCCGA
>CALDGX010000242.1 GCA_937941715.1 uncultured Chloracidobacterium sp.
AGCGAGCTGTTTGGCCTGCGGCAGCAGTTCGATCGCCTTCAAAAGCTGATCGTCATACTCGTTAAAGACCTGCCCCGACGTCTGCGATCCGTATGCGGCCGTAACGAGTTCGGTCCTCAATGTGCGTTCGATAAACTCGCGTTCGCGGTCAAGCTGTGCCGGCGTCACCTTGTATTTGCTGACGGCAAACGTCTTGAACGAATCAAACAGGGCCTGAGTCACCGGAAAATCGTTCTTCGTGATGTCATAGCCGAAGGTGATCGGCTTTTCGATCTTGTAGTTCTCAAAACCCTTGACCCTTCCGAGGACCAGATCGAGCGCAAAGGCGAAGATCGGGTTCGTCAGCTTTTGCTGGGCACGCGCCCGCTCGAGTTCGATCGTCTCGGGCTTGATCGGCACGTCCGGATTGATGCCGCCGCCGCTGTAAACCACGCGGCCGCCGTCTGTGCGGCTTTCGGCACCGGTCGGTTTGGCCGGATCGGCCGTTATGTCGCGAAAGCTGCCGCCCTCGGTGTAATAGTCGTAAAGATTGCCGTTCGAATAGTCGCGTTGGATCAGACGTCCGGCGGGCGTCTCGTATTTGGCGATCGTCAGCAGCAGCATCGAACCATATTCGAGTTGGAACGGGTTTTGAACAAGGCCCTTGCCGAATGTGTTTTCGCCCACGATCAATGCCCGGTCGTGATCCTGCAGGGCACCCGCCAGGATCTCGGAGGCCGAGGCCGTGTTGCGGTTGACGAGCACGACGACCGGCGACTTGTCCGGCGACGGATTATCGGCCCGATACTGGTCCGAAACGCCCTCGATGCGTCCTTTTTGCGTAAAGACCGTCTGATCGCGTTTCAAAAAGCTGTTTGCCACGCGATAGGCCTGGCTGACGAGGCCGCCGCCGTTGTCCCGCAGGTCGATGACCATCTGCTGCATCCCTTTTGCACGAAGCTCGCGGGTCGCGGCCACAAATTCGGCGTACGTCGTTTGGTTAAACCCGCCGCGCATCGCCAGATAGCCGACGCCCGGACGGATCATGTAATACTCGCCGATCGACGGCTGTGAAACAGCGTCGCGGATGATATCGACGGTTTCGCGTTTACCGGTCGCGAGGCGTTCGACCACCAGCTTGGCGGGCGTTCCGCGCGGTCCTCGCAAAAAGCCGCGAACGTCGGCAAACGGTTTGCCGAGCATCGACGTTCCGTTGACCTCGACGATCTTGTCGCCGTATCTCAGGCCGGCACGGTTTGCCGGGGCACCGTCGAATGTCGCCTTGATATACGTCGCGATGACCTTGCCGTCAGCGTCGCTGAGGTCGCCGATCGTCGCCCCGATGCCGTAGTATCGCGAGCTCTGGTCCGTACGAAATTCCTCGTACTCCTTTGCGTCAAAATAGTTTGAATGCGGGTCGAGCGTGTGCAGCATCGAGTCGATCGATGCCTTCATCACGTCATTGTAATTGAGCTCTTTGGTGCCGCCGTAGTTTCTCTCAATGACGGTCAGGGCTTCGGCGATGTCTTTTTCGATATCTTCGACCCTGACGACCTTTTTCGGCGTGTCAGATCTGCGTTCGCCCGGCTTCAGGTTGTCGGCACGGGTCGAACCGGCCGGCTGCTGTCCAAGTCCGGTCAGAGCTATTGCGAGTATAAGTGTGAATGCGAATATGCCGTTAAATCTTTGGTGCACTAACAAAACCCCCGATCATTGCTTCGCTTGTAGAGCGACATTTTGGCTGTCGATAAGAATAACATCCATTTGAGTTGAATGCGATGTTTTTAGTTGCCTGCCATTGGCCCAAACTATTGAAACATACGTTCTTTTTGATCGTAATGTTTTGAGTTAAACTTGCAACTGTTCAAAAGATCATCGGTCCGAGGTTCTAAATATGTCAAAACGCTTTGCCGTCACGCTGTTTCTGGGTCTTTTTCTCGCCGTCGGAGCGGCCGCTCAGACCAAACTGCTTCGCTTTCCCGATATTCAGGGTGAAAGGGTCGTTTTCACATACGGCGGCGATCTCTGGACCGCGTCAGCCTCGGGCGGAACGGCCGTCCGGCTGACCTCACATCCGGGCGTCGAAACATACGCCAAATTTTCGCCTGACGGCAAGTGGATCGCGTTTACGGCACAGTACGACGGCGACGAACAGGTTTACGTTGTGTCGGCGCAGGGCGGCGAACCCAAACAGCTGACATTTTACCCGTCTCGAGGCCCGCTTGCCCCGCGTTGGGGTTTTGACAACCAGGTCCACGGCTGGACCAAGGACGGCCGCATCGTATTCCGCAGCCTCCGCGATTCGTGGTCGACACCGATCGCGCGGCTTTACACCGTATCGCCGCAGGGCGGCCCGGCGACCGCGCTTCCGATGCCCGAGGCCGGTTCAGGCGATATGTCACCGGACGGATCAAAGATGGTCTATTCGCCGCGGTTCCGCGATTTTCGCCCCGAGAAACGTTACGCCGGCGGCCAGGCCAACACGCTCTATATCTACGACCTCGCGACCAATGACGCCAAAAAGATCTCGGACAATCCGCACGCCAGCCGTGACGCGATGTGGATCGGCGGCACCATCTATTACAACTCCGATAAAGACGGCAAGTTCAACCTTTACGCCTACGACACCGCCGGCGGCAAGACCGCTCAGGTCACCCGCAACCGCGACTGGGACATTCGCTGGCCGAGTTCGGACAATGTCAGCCGCATCATTTACGAACGTGACGGCGAACTGGAAATATTTGACGTAAATTCGAAAAAAGCGGCCCGCCTGGCCATCAACGTGCCGGACGACGGCGTCAATCGCAGGAAACGCGTGGTCAACGCCGCCAACTATATCAGTTCATATTCGCTGAGCCCGAAGGGCGAGCGGGCGCTGTTCTCGGCCCGGGGCGACATCTTTACGGCACCGATCGAAAAGGGCGGTGTGCGTAATCTGACACGCTCGTCCGACGCTAATGACCGTTCACCCGCGTGGTCGCCCGACGGTAAGCAGATCGCCTACATCTCGGACAAGTCGGGCGAAGAGGAGATATGGCTTGTCGCCCAGGACGGTTCGACGCCGCCGGAACAGATCACCACGGGCGGCAACGCTCAGCGGTATTCGCCGACCTGGTCGTCCGACGGCAAGAAGATCGCCTTCAGCGACAAGGACGGCAAGCTCTGGGTGCTGACGCTCGCGACCAAACAGCTTCAGATGGTCGTAGATGCTCCGATCGGCCTCGTGTCGAGCTATGAATGGTCGCCGAAGGGCAATTTCATCGCATATTCGATGCAGCCGCGCAGCGGCGTCACATCGGTTTATATCTGGAGTGCTGACGAGAACAAGAGTTATCGCGTCACTCCGGCGATGTTCAGCTCGACCAATCCGACCTGGGATCCGTCCGGCGGTTATTTGTATTTTCTCAGTAACCGCGAGTTTGCCCCGCAGATCTCGAGTTCAGAATTTAACTACGCGACCAACCGCATGACGCAGATCTATGCTTTGGCGCTTCGCAAGGATACCAAGAATCCGTTTCCGATCGAGAGTGACGAAGTGACGATCTCGGAGGAAAAGCCGGCCGCACCGCCGGCACCGGCAGCGGCAGCGGCGGCCGAGAAGATCGATTTTGACGGTATCGAGTCACGCGCCGCCAAGGCACCCATCGGAGCCGACAATTACGGCGGGCTTTCGGCCAACAAGGGCCATTTGATCTACACCACCCAGCCGGCTTTCTATTACGGCCGCGGTTCCGACGGCGCTCCGTCGCTGCGTATCTTTTCGCTCAAGGACCGCAAGGAAACGATCCTTGTGACTCCGGCGGGCGGTTTTGCCCTCTCGGAGGACGGCACCAAGATAATGACGTCGTCATTTGGCGGATTTTCGATCCTCGACGCGTCACCGGCCGGGGAACGGTCGAAAAAGTCGGTCTCGGTCAACGGCCTGACCGCCGAGATCGATCCGGTCGCCGAGTGGAACCAGATATTCAACGAGGTCTGGCGGCGTTACCGCGACTGGTTCTACGCCAGCAATATGCACGGGTTTGACTGGGTCAGGATCCGCGAGGATTACAAAAAGTGGCTGCCCTACGTCGCCCATCGCTCTGACCTTAACTACATCATTTCCGAAATGTGCGCCGAACTAACGGTCCAGCACGCGTACATCGACGGCGGCGATTTCAATTTGCCGTCAAGGGTGCGCGTGGCCCTGCCCGGAGCGCGATTTGAGGTCGATAAGGCCGCCAACCGGTACAAGATCAGCAAGATCTTCGGCGGTCAGAACGAAGAGGACATCTACCGCTCGCCGCTGACCGAGGTCGGCAGCGACGCCAAGGTGGGCGATTACGTCATCGCTATCAACGGCGAGAATGTTACGGCGGATCGCGATATTTATTCCTACCTTCGCGGCAAGGCCGATTCGGCAGTTTCCATCACGCTCAACACGTCGCCGACGGCACAGGGAGCCCGGACGATAACGTTCCGACCCGTCACAAACGAAAGCGACCTGATCTATCTCGACTGGATCGAAGCCAACCGCCGCCGCGTCGATCAGATGTCGAACGGGCGTCTTGGCTACATCCATATCCCTGATATGGGAGCACCGGGCTTGCGTGAATTTATCAAGTGGTACTATCCGCAGCTCAACAAAGAGGGAATGGTCGTCGATGTCCGCGCCAATGGCGGCGGTAACGTTTCCCGTATGCTGATCGAACGCCTTCGCCGCAAGGTACTCGGCATCAACTACCGACGGGCCGACGAAGAGGGCGGAACGTATCCCGATGGAGCGTTCCTCGGGCCGATGATCGCGATACTTAACGAAAATTCGGCGTCTGACGGCGACATTTTCCCGTATATGTTCCGCGAGGCCGGCCTCGGCCAGCTCATCGGGAAACGCAGTTGGGGCGGCGTGGTCGGTATCACCAACCGCGGCAACCTGATCGACGGCGGCGTGGTCAACGTGCCCGAATCGGCACTCGCGAACGCTAAAGGCGAGTACATTATCGAAGGCTACGGCGTCGACCCTGATATCGAGGTCGAAAACGATCCTCGGTCGGTCATCGCCGGCGGCGACCCGCAACTCGAACGCGCGGTCAACGAACTGTTGAAGAAGATAGCGGTGCCCGTTAAACTGCCCAAACGTCCGGCCGATCCGGTCAAGGTGCCGAAGAA
>CALDGX010000243.1 GCA_937941715.1 uncultured Chloracidobacterium sp.
CGAGGCATCGATTTAGGATCGGTGTTGACAGACAATGAACTCGCCCATCGACAGCGGACGTTGCTTTGCCGATACGACCTCGCCCGGCGAAAAATGGAGAGTGATCTCGATATGAAAACAGCCTGTGAGATGTCCGCGAAAATTACCGATGGGGGATCGGTCGAGAATCGCATGATCGCACGTCTGACCCCGATCGTCCGAGTAACGCATACGACGTTGGACTGATTCCGGCCTTTGCCTTATCGCGGGTTTCGGGCGAAAGGGGCAACAATACGGCATGACAAAAAAATTGACAACCAAATTAGGTTTGTTGCTGCTCGTTCTACTATCGATCCCGTTTCCATACACCGTTGTACCGGAATGGACGGTTCAAATTAAACATGCTGACGGTGGTTTTGCGAACGATGTGCAGGTAATTCAAATGTGGACGGATTCATCTGTTGCAATGGGGCTTTGGATGCCTATGGAACGGTTGACAACTGACAAGCATGGATTTGTAACTTTTCCAAAGAGAACATTTTATGCGCCACTACTTTTACGTGGACTTGGCAATCTAATTTCATACGTAGATTTTTGGTCGCACGCATCATTCGGGTGTGTTTCGCATTTTTCTGTGGTCGGCGGCTACTACCCCGAAATAACATATCGACCTGGTTACAAGTTTGATGAAACGTGGATAATTCGTCCAACTCCGGATTCCGACCATCGACGAATAGAAGAGAATGAACTGGGCTCTCCGGCTTCAAAATAGCAAAAACCGGTCAGGCGAGGCGATGTGTGCAATCCCGGCCCATGAAGGCCGACTACTGCAACGGCATTTTTATGAGGCAAACAAGACAATGTCCGCTTCATTATAAAGTGCGGCGATGACGGATCAAACGAGAATCGTAAGATCGAAGGCCCGGCCCCGATCGTCCACAGGGCTTTGCCCGACCGTCGTATGTACTGAACTGACCGAAGGAGGCGGCCAATGCCGCGGACAGATCGGTGTTGTATTTGGCGATATACTGTGATAAAACCTTACCTCAAGTAGAATCTTCGCAAAATCAGCTTAAGTTAAACAAGGATAAAACATTAGTGATCACTGAAAACGGTGCGGAAACGGCATTTTTAGCCGCTGATGACAAGGCGGTGGTGCTCGCGGGCGACTATCTGAACAAACTCTCGGGCGAGGCGATCGAACGTGAGTGCAAGACGAAGCTCGAATCGGGCGTCAAGGAGCTGGTCGTCGATTTTTCGCAGACCGAGATCATCAACAGCATCGGCATCTCGATATTGCTCGGCGTTATCGACACGGCCGCCAATTCCGGCGCAAAAGTGGTCTTTGCGGACCTGAACGAAGAGTCCGCCGAACTTTTTGAAATGCTCGGGCTGACTAAGCATGTGACGATGGCGTGAGGGGCTGAGTGACGGGTTATAAGTGACAGGTTACGAGTGAAAGCCGGGGAACACTGCGTAAAACGGTTCTTCGCACTTGGATCATAGATCACCATTGACGTTTTACCCATCACCTATCACGATTCACGAACGACGAACGACGATCCACGATTCACGACACAATGATCGAACAAAGAACAAAGCTGATACACGCGTTTGGGGCGTTGGCGGACCTCGGGCAGGAAGTTGCCAATAAGAACAACTTTCAAGAGACGATCCGGACCTCGCTGCACCTGATATCGGGTTCGCTGGCGATAATGCGGGGCGGCGTCGCGCGTTATTCGCGTTACGGCCACGAACTGAACATGCTCGCGGTTCGCGGCCTGGGCGACGATTTTCCGCTCAGCCTCTCGCTGTGTCTCGAGGACGAACGCCAGTTTCTGGCCAACGGCCTCAACCCGATCGAGACCGAACACGCAAAGGTGCTGCCGTTCTTTCAGGTCTATGACCGCAGTTTTGACAGCCGCCGGATCGAGCTCTTTGTGCCGCTGGTAATCCGCGATGAAATTGTCGGGGCCGTTTTTCTGGGCGAAAAGGCGACCGGCGAACCTTACACCTCGTATGAAAAGGAGATCATCTGCGCGATGGGCCGCCACATCGGCGTCGCCATCTCACAGCGCAACCTGATGGCCGAGATCGAGCGGCACGCCGAAGAGAACCGCAAGCTGTTTGACGATCTGCGGACGACCTACAACGATACGGTCAAGGCGTTTGCCGCGGCCATCGACTGTAAGGACAAGTACACCGAGGGACACTCGGTCCGCGTCGGCCGATACTCCGAGATCATCGCCGCCGAGCTCGACTGGTCAGCGGATCAGGTCGAGGGTGCGGCGACCGCCGGCTACCTTCACGACGTCGGCAAACTGACCGTCGAGCGCAAGATCATAAACGCACCGTACCGCATCAACGCCAAGGAGTCGGCCGAACTTAACAAGCACCCGGCCGTCGGCTTTGAGATATTGCAGCCGATCCATCACCCGTACACCGACGTCCCGCTGGCGGCAAAATACCACCACGAGCGTCTCGACGGACGCGGTTACCCCGACGGGCTCTATGACCGCGAGATACCGTACATCGCCAAGGTCGTGAATCTGGCAGATTCGTTTGACGCAATGACGACCGACCGCCCGTACAAGGCGCGCCGCCCGGCCGGCGAGGTGATCGAGGACCTCAGGCGAAATGCCGGCAAGCAGTTCGCTCCGGAACTCGTCACGGCATTCTTGCGCGGAATGCTCAAGGAACTGACGGGCGAGACCAAGGACAAGCGTTTTCGCCGCATGCTCGGCCGCGAGTATATGGAGGCCGAGGGCATCGTCCCGACCCTGCGAAATACGCTCAACGAGATGCGGCCGACCACGCCGCTGACCTACATCGCGTCAGATCAGCCGTAGCGGCCGCTGCGTTCGGATGCAGGGAGCGATGGTCAGTTCTGCTCCAGCAGTTCGACAAATTTTTTGGCGGCGAGCGAGAGGTTTCGGTCGCTGCGGTAGATCACACCGACCGAGCGGACCCAATAATCTTCGGCAAGTTCGATAACGGCCAGCCGGCCCGACGCCGACGCTCCCGAAACGGTCGGTGCCGGGACGATCGCCAGCCCAAAGCCAACCTCGACCGCCCGTTTGATCGTCTCGATATTGTCAAACTCGGCCACCTTGGCGATCTCGACGCCGTTTTCCTTGAGTATCCTGTCGGTCGCCTTTCGCGTCGGCACGTCCCGCTCAAACACGACAAATTCGCGGCCGTTGAGGTCGCTGACCTTGACCTTGGCCCGCGACGCCAGCTTGTGGTCGGGCGGGGCGATCAGCACGAGCCGGCTGTTTGCCATTTCGACGATCGACAGGCCGCGTTTCGGTTCCGGGTAAGCGACGATGCCGAGCTCGACCGAGCCGCTCAGGACGTCGCGGACGATGCGCGTCGTACGCGAATATTCGAGGTCGATCTTGGCCGCCGGAAACTTTGTCATAAATTCGCGGACCTTCGGCGGCAGTTCGTGCAGGCCGACGCTGTAAACGGTAGCGACCTTGACGGTGCCGCCGATCTTGCCGATGACGCCGCGAAGCGATTCCTGCAAATGGGAGTAACTCTCGAGGACCTTTTTGGCCTCGGCGTAAAAGACCTGTCCGGCAGCGGTCAGTTTGACGTCGCGGCGGCCGCGGACGCGCTCGAGCAGACGGCGGTCAAATTTATCTTCGAGTGACCGTATTTGCTGGCTGACGGCCGACTGAGTGATGAAATTGCGTTCGGCCGCGAGCGAAAAGCTCTCGAGGTCGACAAGATCGCAAAATACCTTCAGCGTTTCGATATGCATATCCGTGACGACGGGCAAATATTAGTATAGCTGATTGAATAGTGCTAAAAATTTCATTTTAACTTATCAGCTCTCTGCCGTATGATAAAAAGCATCGTGTTTACATTGCTCAAACAGCAATTTGGAATTAGAATTTCCCAAATCTATTTAAGTTATTCGCGCGAATTGGATTATTAGATGGCGATCAAATTTTCGAACACATTCTTACTTCGCAAGCTGCACCAGATCACGGGGATCGTGCCGCTCGGGATCTTTTTCTTCGTGCATATGTTCACGAATTCAAAGGCGATGAACGGTGCCGCCAACTTTGACAAGGCGGTCAAGGAGATCCACGACATCCCTTATCTGCTGCTGATCGAGATATTCGGCATCTTTCTGCCGCTGTTGTTTCACTCGGTCTACGGCGTGCTGATCTCGTCAGAGGCCAAACCGAATGTCCTGAACTACGGCTATGGCCGAAACTGGTTCTATATGCTGCAGCGGGCGACGGGCATCTTTCTGTTCCTCTTCATCCTCTTTCACCTGCTCAATCTGAGATTCGGGCTGATACCGGGGTTGACCGAGGTGGCGGTGGCCGGCAATGCCGACAAGGCGTTCTCGATCGTCGCGAGCGATTTTCAGAAAACGTGGGTCCTGATCGTTTACATTCTCGGCGTGGTCGCGACCGCGTGGCACCTCGCGTACGGATTTTTCCTGTTCGCGGTCGATTGGGGCATCGTTATCGGCGAAAAGGCCCAGAAGATGACGCTCGCCGGCTGTGCCGCACTCGCGGTACTGCTGTCGGTGGTCGGCATCAACGCCGCGTTCGCGTTCCGGAGCCCTTGCGGCCTGATGCCCAAGGCGCTGTGCGAGGCACCGGCGGCTCCGGCGAAGGCAGCTCCGGCGGGCCCGACAAAGTTTTAATTAATAGGTTTCAGATAGGTTTTGGTTTACTAATATGGCATCCAGCGGATTAAAGATTGCGATCGTCGGCGGCGGGCTTGCGGGCCTCGCGGCGGCGATGAAAATAGCCGAGGCCGGCCATGAGGTCGATATGATCTCGGTCGTCCCGGTCAAGCGTTCACACTCGGTCTGTGCCCAGGGCGGCATCAACGGGGCGGTCAATACCAAGGGCGAAGGCGATTCGCCGGCCAAGCACCTCGACGACACCGTCTATGGCGGCGACTTTTTGGCAAATCAGCCGCCGGTAAAGCGGATGACGGACATGGCCCCGGCGATCATCAACCTTTTCGACCGAATGGGCGTGCCGTTCTCGCGTACCAACGAGGGCCTGATGGATTTCAGGCGGTTTGGCGGCACGCTGCATCACCGGACGGCGTTTGCCGGAGCATCGACCGGACAGCAGCTGCTCTACGCTCTTGACGAACAGGTCCGCAAATGGGAGGTCGGCGGCAGCGTCACCAAATATGAGGGCTGGGAGATGCTCTCGCTCGTGCTTGACGACCATCAGGTGTGCCGCGGCCTGATCGCGATGAACCTGCAAACGCTTGAGTTAAAGTCGTTTGCGGCTGACGCCGTGATCATGGCGACCGGCGGGCCGGGGCTCATCTTCGGCAAATCGACGAACTCGATGACCTGTACGGGCAGTGCTGTTTCCGCCTGTTACCAGCAGGGAGCCAAGTACGCCAACGGCGAATTCATACAGGTCCACCCGACCTCGATCCCCGGCGAAGACAAACTCCGGCTGATGAGCGAATCAGCCCGCGGCGAGGGCGGCCGCGTTTGGGTCCCGCGTGACCCGATGGACGCCCGCAAGCCGAAGGATATTCCCGAGGCCGAGCGGCGATACTTTCTGGAAGAAAAATATCCGGCGTACGGTAACCTCGTGCCCCGCGACATCGCTACACGCGAGATCTTTCAGGTATGTCTCGAGGGCAACGGCGTCGGCGGCGAGAATCAGGTCTATCTCGACCTGACACACATTCCGGCCGAGACGCTGACGCGAAAACTCGGAGCAATACTTGAGATCTATGAGATGTTCGTGGGCGACGATCCGCGATTTGTGCCGATGCGCATCTTCCCGGGCGTCCATTATTCGATGGGCGGCCTGTGGGTCGATTACGAACAGCGGACGAACATACCGGGGCTGTTTGCCGCGGGCGAGTGCGACTACTCGATCCACGGGGCGAACCGGCTCGGTGCAAACTCGCTGCTGTCATGTGTTTACGGTGGTTTTGTCGCGGCACCCGCGGCCATCGAGTACGGCAAGAACGTCGAACGCGGTTCGAGTGAGTCGAACGGCATTCACGCTGCCGAACTCAAACGCCAGCAGGAGATCAACGACTCGATCATCAAAAGCGAGGGCGGCGAGAATCAGTACAAACTGCACGAGGAGCTCGGCAAGGTGATGACCGACAACGTGACGGTCGTCCGCTACAACGACCGTTTGCAGGCGACCGATGACAAGATCCGCGAGCTGCAGGAGCGTTTTACAAAGATATCGGTAAACGATTCGAACCTGTGGGCGACGCAGGCCGTGCCGCACGCCCGGCAACTCAAGAATATGTTCGAACTCGCACGCGTCATCACGCTCGGGGCTCTCAACCGCAACGAATCACGCGGTGCTCATTACAAGCCGGATTTTCCGGACCGCGACGACGAGAACTTTATGAAATCGACGATCGCCGAATATTCGGCCGAGGCGCCGGTACTGAGCTACGAGGCGATCGACGTTTCGCTGGTCGAACCGCGTAAACGCGACTATTCGTCGAGCAAGAAAGCAAAATCGTGACCGACGCGGCCGGCATTGACGGCGGCAGAACATTGTTGAATTGAATTGTTTATGACCACAAACGCACACGTAGAGAAGAAACGCCTGGAGAATCCGCCTGCGACGATCAAATTCAAGATCCAGCGGCGTGAGAAAGAAGGGGCGGCCGCGCACTGGGAAACCTTTGAGATACCGTACAGGCGCAACCTGAATGTCATCTCGGCGCTGATGGACATTCGTAAAAATCCGGTCACGATCGAGGGCAAGGCGACGACCCCGCCGGTCTGGGACATGAGCTGTCTCGAACAGGTCTGCGGTATCTGCACGATGGTCATCGACGGCCGTGTCCGGCAGTCGTGCTCGGCACTGGTCGACGACCTTTTGCTCGCGTCGGGCGGCGATACGGTCAGCCTCGCGCCGATGTCCAAGTTCCCGAACGTGCGCGACCTCAAGGTCGACCGCTCGAAGATGTTCGAACACCTCAAAAAGGTCGAGGCGTGGATCGAGCTTGACGGTTCGTACGACCTCGGGCCGGGCCCGGCGATCTCAAATGAGACCGCGCAGGAGCGTTACGCGCTCTCTCGTTGTATGACCTGCGGGTGCTGTCTCGAGGCGTGCCCGCAGTACGGCGATGACAATTACATCGGGCCGCAGGCGATCGGCCAGGCACGGTTGTTCAATATGCATCCGGTCGGCAAGACGACGATCGATAACCGCCTGAACGGCCTGCTGGACGACGACGGTATCGGCAACTGCGGCAACGCCCAAAATTGCGTACAGGTGTGCCCGATGTCGGTGCCGCTGACCAAGGCGATCTACGAGACCAACCGCGATATCACGGTCAACGCTCTATTCGGCTGGTTGAAAAAGTAGGGCTTATTTCAAATAACTACCTCGAAAAAAAGCGGCCTTTCGGGGCTGCTTTTTTTGTCGGCCGATCGACTGCCGCCGGAGCTTGCGATCAGAGATGTCACCAATCAGTGGTGGCTCGCCGCCGGCGGCGCACAAGATATGAGAGTAACGCCCGATCCGGCACGCTGACGATCACCGCAGCGGCGTGTCATAACTCGTTCTGCTTTTTATTTTTCGGCGTTTTCCCTGTATAATTCGTAAGTTTGTTGGATCACCGCGAAAGGGCAACCAGTTGCCGTATGCGCGAATCATAGATTGAGTAAATTCCGACATTGAAATGCCGGTTTTGTTTGGTTGGGTTTTTATGATCAGGCAAGGCAAAAGCGGCATATCAGGAGCACCTCGAGGCTCCAAATATTGCACTCATAAAGGATACATCGGTTTTATGCATAATCTTCGCGCTATCGGGCTCGTGATATTGGCTTTGGCGGCTTTTTGTTTTCCCGCCATCGCCCGCTCGAACGACCCCGCACGCAAGTCGGCGGAAATAAAAGGGTCGTTCCAGCAGGTGGTCGAATCAGTAGATATTCAGGGCAACAGGCGGCTTCGCGACGAAGACCTGCTCTACTACATCAAAACCCGTCCGGGCGACGTCTATGACCCGGCCAGCCTCGAACGTGACCTCAAAGAACTGCTCTCGCTTAATTTTTTCGATAAAACTGCGACCCGCGTTTTGACCGAAGAAGGCGTCCGCGGCGGCGTCAACGTGATATTTGAGGTACGCGAGCTGGCGATCATCCGCGACCTGCAGTTCAAGGGGAGCAAGGCGATCCAGGAATCGGACATCCTTAAGGAATTTCGCGAAAAGCGCGTCGGCATCTCGAAAGAGGCCGTTTATGACCCTGTTAAGGCCCGCAACGCCACTCGCATCCTGCGTGAGATGCTGGCGTCAAAGGGATTTCCGAATGCGAAGGTGACGGTGCAGGAAGACGAGGTCTCGGCCACGTCGATCGCGGTGACCTTTAACATCGAGCAGGGCAACCGCTCGCGAATCATCGATATCGAGTTTGAGGGCAACGAAAAGTTTAAGGACGGCGAGCTTCGAAACGCTCTGACGCTGGTCAAGGAAACCGGCATCATTACACGCTTTAAGGGCCAGGACATCCTGGACCTCAGAAAATTGCAGTACGATCTGCAAAAGAACGTACGGGCCTATATGTTCTCGAAGGGCTATTTTCAGGCCCGCATCGGCGAACCGCAGGTCGTCGGCCTCGGGTATAAACGCACCGGATTGCCGATCATCAAGAGTTTCCCGATCCCGATCCTGACCTCAAAGGACGATACGCTGAAGATCATCGTTCCAGTGACGGAAGGCCGTGTTTTCCGCGTCGGCGAACTCAAGGTCGAGGGCAACTCGATCTTTTCCGAACAGCAGATCCTCGGTTACGTCGGGCTCAAGAAAGGCGAGATCGCCGACGGTAAACGCCTGCAGGACGCGGTCTATGAAGACCTCAAGAAAGTCTACGGCGGCCAGGGCTTTGTCCAGTACAACGCCGAGTTTGAACCGGAGTTCAAGGACAATCCGGCAAACGCCAATGAGGGCATCGTCGATATCACGATCTCGATCGACGAAGGAAAACAGTTCAGTTTGCGACGGCTCGAATTTACCGGCAACACGTTCACGCGTGACCGCGTGATGCGCCGCGAATTTTTGATCAACGAAGGCGATATCTATAACCAGAATTACCTCGAGATCTCGGTCGCACGCCTCAACCAGACGCAGTATTTCGACCCGATCGACAAGGATCAGGACGTCGAGATCCGCACCGACGAAGAGAACGGCAACGTCGATCTGATCGTCAAGGTCAAGGAAAAGGGCCGCCAGCAGATCTCTTTCAACGGCGGCGTTTCGGGCATCGGCGGTTCGTTCTTCGGGCTTGAATACTCGACCAACAACCTGGCCGGCCGCGGCGAGGTCCTGTCATTCAACGTCGGCTACGGCAACCGTCAGCAGACGCTGCAGATGACATTCCAGCAGCCGTATTTCCGCAACAGGCCGATCTCGGTCGGATTTTCGGTCTTTGCGAGCCGATACAAGTTCTTCGGCGAGGGCACATACCTGACGCAGAATCAGGACCTGTTGAACGAACTCTATAACCCGTACGGCCAGGTCGTGACGGATTCGGCCAACCTCTTTACGCAGAGCACCTACGGCGTCACGCTGTTTGCCACCGCACCGCTGTCCGAGCTTTTCTTTAAGAAACGCCGGTTCACACAGTTTTCGCGTGTCGGTCTCAATTACCAGCTCTCGGCGACGAGCATCGAGGATCCGGCGGTCAACTCGGGTGCCGACCCGTCAGCCGTCATCCCGGTCATTTACCGCCAGCCGAACATTTTGACGAGCCGCATCACGGGAACGTTCGTTTACGATTCGCGCCAGCCGGCCAAGAACGGAATTGATACGCTCCGCGGCAGCCAGTTGTCGCTCTCGCTCGGATTATCGGGCCTCGGCGGCGATGTCCGCACTTACCAGCCGAGCATCAGTTACTCAAAGTTCATCCCGATGCGTAACAAGAAGAAGCCGAATCCGGACGTCTTCGCGTTTCGTGTCGTGGCCGGTACGATCGGCACCTGGGCCTTGACCGACAAGGTCAAAAACGCCAACTCGATCGCGTTCGTCGGCGGAGTTCCGGCTTACGAGCGGTTCTTCCTCGGCAGCGAGAATGACATCCGCGGCTACAACTCACGTTCGATCGGCCCGGTCGCTCCGTTTGACACATACGTGACGACCCGCAACGTCGTGCTCGCGAACAATGCTTTCGGCACGGCCGACACCAACCATCTGCTCGATCCGCGAACGCGTGACGAGCTGATCACGATCGGCCAGTTGACGGGTGCCTCGGGCAACAACCCGGCACTATACAGCCGCAATTTCCGCTTTATCGGCGGCGATACCCAGTTGCTCGCAAATATCGAATACCGCATACCGATCTTCGGCCCGGCGACGCTCGCACTTTTTGCCGATGTCGGTTCGGTCTTCAACCTGCGCAACGCGGGAACGCAGCAGATCAACAGCGAATTTCTCGAGGACGAAAAGCTGCTCGGCGGCGGCCGCTTGACGGCCCTCGGCCTGATCAATACGCCGGTGCTCGAACAGAGTTTCGGCAGCCTGTTGTTCTATCGCGGCCGCGTGATGACGCGTACCGACTATATCAATGAGTTTTGCCGCGGCAACCGATACGCTTGCCCGACGAGCCTCTCGCCGCAGGTACAGCAGTTGTTCCTCCGCGGTGAGGTCCAGCAGAACTCGCTGCTCAAGGTCGGCGAAAGCGCGTTTTCCAAGCTCAATGATTTTAAGGCCAGCGTCGGTGCCGAACTTCGCGTACAGGTGCCGATCGTCAATGTGCCGTTCCGCCTGATCTACTATTACAACCCGAACGCCAAACTCGGCTACACCGAGGAGCTTCCGGGCATTTTCCTGCCCGGCAAGCGCAACGGGTTCAGATTTACGGTCGGACGTACGTTCTAACGGCGTCATTACGGTGCCGGCGGGCGAAATTGACAAGGATTTTTCGATAACTTACTATTGCTTTTCTTTTTTTGAAACGACAAGCAACAGTTTACGTAAAATAGGTTTCAAATAGATGGTGCATCGCACCTTTCCAGGAGTTTAAGGAGTACTACATAATAATGAGAAGATTCAGTATAGCTGCCCTCAGCCTTTTATTTGCCGCGATGTTCGCGGTATCAGCAAACGCTCAGGCTGGAGCTGCGCAGACCGGTGCCGGCAAGATCGGCCTGGTCAACAGTTACCTTTTTGCCGATGAGAAGGCCGGAGCCGGCATCACCAAGTTCAAGAACGCCCTGACGGCGCTTGAGGCCGAGTTCAAGCCGCTCAATGACGAACTCAAGACGATGCAGACCAAGTACGAAGCCCTCGCGGCCGAGATCCAGAAGCTGCAGAATCTGCCGCAGGCCGACCGCAATGCCATCCAGGCTAAGGTCGACGAGGCTCAGACCATCGAGACCAACATGAAGCGTAAGCAGGAAGACGCCAAGGCACGCTACACCAAGCGTTACGATGCGGTGGTCGGGCCGGTGACGGACGACATCCTCAAGGCGATGAATGAGTACGCCAAGGCGAAAGGCTTTGCAGTGATCTTCGACGGGCCGAAATTGCTCGAAGCCCAGATCCTGATGGGCTTTGATGAAAAGACCGATATCACGGCTGATTTCATCACGTTTTACAACGCTCGCAAATAACGCTGTTACCGGCCCGGTGCCGGCTGCGTAACGCAAACCAAACGACGGGTAGCCGGTAAAAACCATTTTGCCGGCTACTCGTATTTTATATTTTTGGTATTATTTCGGAGTATGACCATCCTCGATTCAGTTGCGATACAAAAGATCCTGCCGCACAGGTTCCCGTTCCTGCTGGTGGACAAGATCATCGAACTCGAGCCGCGAGTGCGGATCGTCGGCATCAAGCAGGTTACGATCAACGAACCATTTTTCAGCGGGCATTTCCCCGGTGCACCCGTGATGCCGGGCGTGCTGCAGATCGAAGCCCTCGCGCAGGTCGGCGCGATACTCGCCCTCAGGGAGTTTGAGGACCGCGACAGCAAGATACCTTTCTTTACCGGCATCGAGGACGGCAAGTTTCGCCGCCCCGTGGTCCCCGGCGACACGCTTACGCTCGAGGTGACGACCCTGAGGATCGGGTCAAAGGTGCAGAAGATGCGCGGCGTCGCCAGCGTCGAAGGACAGGTAACCGCCGAGGCGACGATCACGTCGATCATCGCCGACCGGCCAAAGGAGCAATAAGATGGAACCTTATCAATTGACCACACGCGAAGCCCTCTTGTGGGTGATGCTGATCAATGCCGTTATCGGATTCGGCCTCGGGCTGATCCCGCTGCTCTTCGGTTATTTTAATAAAAAGCTTCGTCTGGGCCTGATCGGCATCGCCGTGGCCACGGTCGGCGGGGCGATCTTGGGCATCTTTATCTCGATACCGGCGACGATCATCTTTACCTGGCTGGTCGCCCGAAAGACCGGCGGGACCGCGGCGGCACCCGAGGACGATCAACCCCAAATATGAGCTCATTTATCCATGCGTCGGCGATCGTCCATGCTGATGCGGCGATCGGAGACGACTGTCATATAGGGCCGTTCTGCACGGTCGGGGCCGGTGTCAAACTCGGTGCCGGCGTCCGGCTCGACTCGCATGTGGTCATCGACGGTATTACTGAGATCGGGGACGAAACCCACGTTCATCCGTTCGTGTCGATCGGTCTCGGCCCGCAGGATCTGAAGTACGCCGGCGAGCCGACATCGACCGTGATCGGCAAGCGAAACCAGATACGCGAATTTGTAACTATCCATCGGGGGACGGTCGGCGGCGGCGGCGTGACGCGGATCGGCGACGACAATCTGCTGATGGCGCAGGCGCACGTCGCTCACGATTGTCAGGTCGGCAGCAGCGTGATCATGGCCAATGCCGCAACGCTCGCGGGCCATGTCGAGATCGCCGACCGGGCAAGTGTCGGAGCCTACTCGGGTGTGCACCAGTTTTGCCGCGTCGGATACGAGGCTTTTATCGGCGGCTATTCGGTCGTGGTCAAAGACGCACTGCCCTTCGCCATCATTCAGGGAAACCATGCCAAATGCTACGGGCTGAACAAGATCGGAATGAAGCGCCGAGGTTACTCGCAGGACGTGATCGAGGGGCTCAATCACGCGTTTCGGCTGTTGCTCTCATCCAAGTTGAATACGACGCAGGCCCTCGAACGCATCCGCGCCGAGGTCACCGGCTGTAAAGAGGTGACGCTGCTGGTCGACTTTATCGAAAGCTCGAAACGCGGCGTGGTGAAATAAATGCCGCAGGACACAAACGTACTCGAAACATTCGGCAAGCGGATACAACGGTGCTATGGCTGCTTTGTGGCTTATCACCTCAAGGATATGTATCTCGGCGAGGACGTCACATTCTACTGCGAGCACTGCAAGGACGATACTATGTTTCACTTTGACGATTTCTCGCGTTTGCTGGACATCTCAAAGCTGAAAGAAGTATCCGATGATGACCATCATCATTGATGAGAACCGCGACACTGCACATCGATGCTCCCGACGGCGTCCGTGAAGTGACGCTGGAGGACGAACTGACCATCGGCCGCACGCCGCCGGCCGGCCTCGTACTGGGTGACAGCGGCCTCTCCCGCAAGAACACGACAATTTTTCACGAAGACGACGAGCTGCTGGTGGTTGACGAAGACTCGACCAATGGCACGTTCCTTAACGGCGAGCGGATAAGCGGTGCCCCGCGGATCCTGCGCAGCGGCGATGTTCTGACCATCGGCAGTTCGACCAGGATCCGCGTCGAGATCGACGGCGTTTCGGCCGCGGCCGCTCCGACGCCCTCGCCGGTCGAGCCGCCGCCGCCAGTAAAGGCGGATGTGACGCCAACCGCAGTTCCGGCTGCTGCCGCTGCGACAGCGGCGAACGGCGGACAGACAAAGATGCTCATCGCGGCCGGAGCATTGACGTTCGTCATCGTTTTTGGGGCGTTGATCGCCCTTCTGGTAGTGAGCCGCAACGGCGGCAGCGGCGGAAACTCGGTAAATGGAGCTTCGACCCGCCCGGTGCTTGCGTCCGGTCTGATCCCGAAACGCGTCATCGACCCGCTCGGCGGTGAGGACGAGGACGACCTCGACGACCTGATCGCGTCGTGGGAGACCGAGGAGAAAGAGCTCGATACGACCAGCGTTGCCGACATTAAGGCCGATCCGGCGGCGGCCGACGAGATCGATCTGAATGTGACCGCCGCGTTTCTGGCGGCGCAGGAGCGCAAATCGCTCGAGCCGCGCAACGGCGAGACCGGCATACGGCCGGCCGGCCTCGACGTGCCGAAAGAGCTATTCGGCGACGGCGTTATCAAACAAAAGGCGAAACTGCTGCAAATGAAGGGAACCGGTTACCAACAGCCGATGGATTTTGCGGAGCTTGCCGAAAAGCGTTTGAAACAGGAGCTTTTTGAGATGCCGATGGCGACCAAGAGCTATTATCTAGTCGTCGGCGGCAGTGCGGGCGAGGGGCCGTTCACGTCGTTCAGTTTTCAGTCCGGCACTGACGAGATCGCTCCGGGCTCGCCGAAGTACAAAACGCTCGAACAACTGGCGGCCAATTTCGGCGGACAGCAATATGACCTCAACAATCCGTCGCACCGCAAGCAGATGCGGATCAGGCTGCTGCGAATGTTCAACAAACGAGCCAAGCCCGTGTTGGAAGAGGTCGCGAACGCCTATCTTGAAAAGTTTGGCCGGCCGCTGCGGGTCACGTCGCTGACACGCTCGATGGACTATCAGATCAGCCTCAACGCCACCAACGCAAATTCATTCAAGGTCCGTGGCGAAGGCTCGCTGCCGCCGCATACGTCGGGCTGTGCCTTTGACCTTGCACGCAAGCATATGACGGCCGAGGAGCAGAATTTTGTGATGGCCAAGCTTGCCGAAATGGAGCGGGCAAACAAGCTCGACGCCCTGATCGAATACGGCACGAACGCCTGCTGGCACATCTTTATCTATTTTGACGGTATCCCGCCGCGGATGTAACGCGTCAAAATTGCGCCGCGATGAACCGCTGCCACGCCTCGCCGCTCATCTTTTCGATCCGCCGCAGTTTTAGCTTGAAGGTTTTCCAATCGGGGTTGTTCGCGACATCAAACTCCATATCCTCGATATGGCCGAGCTTTTTATTGACCCAGATCGTGCCCTTGCCGTTACCGATCCCTGGGCCCGCGGCCGAGTACCTGCGGCACTTGACGCCGCCGTGAGTTTCGTCCCGCTCGAACGCGACGCGGAGTTCGCCGCGGTAGGCGAACATCGGTCCCTCCTGCTTAAAGGTCGGATCAGCGATGCCGACCGTAAACGAGCCTTTCGGATCGGCAAGGTGCGGAAACGATACGTTGAGGCTGGCAAGGTCAAAGTTATAGAGGTGAAATGGCAGACGTCCGATCGGGGCCATTTCGGGTTTGGGCCGCATTGCCGGGATCGATACCTCGACGGCCTTTTCGGCCGGGTTAAAGGTCAGCGTCGCGAAAAGTTTCCTTTCGCTTTGCGACAACACCTGCCACGATTCGAGCCTTTTGGGTAGAAACGCGGCCCAGTCCATTTCGGCTATGACAAGGCCGGCCCGCTCGCCCTTTTCGTGATATTTAAGAGACTCGATGCGGTTGTCGCCGGCGATGTACAGCGAAATGTTCTCGGGCTGGGTGCCGTCGACGTTGGTCTTGACGTAATGATAGACGGTCCCGACGGCGACGCGGCCCGGCCGAAAGACAAAGTCCGCCGTTTGTGCGGCGGCCCCGCCGGCCGCGGCGAAACAGACCAAAAGCAGCGAGATCAACTGAGATATCTTGTTCTTCATCTGATTAAGTTTGGTTATCGGCCAATCACCGTTTACGCCCCGTGCGGGCGATAAGTTCCGAGGTTTTGGACATTCCGCCCGTCAATTCTTAGACTTGAATCATAGATGGAAGACGGCTCAAAGAACAAAAAGACACTGACCGGTCTCGCCGCCCGCCTCGGCAGGCTGCCGAGCGATAAAAAGCGGGCCGCACTCGAGATAAGCGCGGCACTCGCCGGGGTCAGTCTGCGGGTCAGCCGCGAATTTGTCGGGGCCGTACCGCGTGCCGCAAAATTGCTGTCGGCCGAGGACCTGCGGCTGTGGGGCGAGATGGGCCGGCGGCTGGCGATGGGCAATGCCGACATCGGAACCGCATTTTTCGCCGAGGGCGTGGCCGGGCTCAAGCCCGTGCCCGAGGTCGCGAGGGCGGCCGTTTTTCAAATCTGCACGCGGCAATTGGTGCTTTCGAGTTCGATCGCACTTGAGACGTTTCGGGTCGTGCCGAACATTGCCCGTGAGGTCGGCGACGCTGAGCTGCTGGCCGAGATCCTTGCGGTCGCGTTTGAGATCGCGCAGCGGTCGGCCAAGCACAGTGCCGAATTTCTGCAGCACACGCCGGCGGTCGCGGCCGCTCTGAGATCGTCGGACGGCGGCGGCGAAGTGGCGGCCGAGGCCATCGCACTTGCCCGCCAGTTTGCCGAGCGGACGGGCGGAATGACCGCCGACCTGTGGGCCGGGCTGCCCGACGCCCTTGCGAAGGTCTCGGCGCCCAACGCCGTCAGGCTGCTGCGTTGTGCCGGACAATTTCTGGAATTCGGCGGCAGCGTGACACTGCACTTTGTCGCGTCGGGCGCCGATGTGCTCGGTGCCGCCGATACCGTCTTTGATGATTGGACGCTGGTCGCACGCACCGTCGCGCGTCATGGCAACGCCGTCCTGATCGCATTTTTGCGGGCCACGCCGAAGGTCATCGCCGCCCTCACTCGCAACAAGCGTGAGGACCACAGCGAGGCCGTTTCCCGCGTGCTGCAACTGACGGCAAAGATCGCCGTATCGGACGCCGAAAGTGCCCTCGCCGCCTTTAAGTCGAGCGCGTCGGCACTGCGGAGCGTGTCGCTTGAACAGTTTGAAGAGTGGATCGGCAGCGGCATCGAGGACCACGCGGGTGACTCGTCAAAGGCACGCCGCAGCTATTTTGCCCTCGAAACCCGCGAGTCGACGTCGCGGCTGCAGCAGGCGCGTTCCGGATTGCCGCTCGAAAAGGTCCAGGGCGTCCTGCGAATGTACGTCGAGGCGCTGACCGGCAAGGAGGTCGAGATCGCCCCGATCACCGAATTGCCTCAGGAATCGCGGATCGGTGACGGCAAGACGATCTATCTGCCGACGTCGGTGACCGAGTTTGATGACGACGAGATGGACTTTCGGCTCTACAAGGTGCTCGCCGCTCACGGCGCCGGACAGATCGAATTTGGCACATTTGAACGCGACACTGCCGAACTCAAGGCCGCCTATGCCGAGCTGAGCGAGCTTTACGAGGCGACGGCCGACGAGACCGACGCATTCTCGCTGGCGGGTTATATCGAGGACGTTCAGAAAGGCAAACGTGCTCTGTCGGATGATGAGGCCGCCGCCGAAAAGCGTCAAAAACGAAAAAAACTGCCGAAGGGCTCGGATTATCGGGCGGTGCTGACTGCGTTTCCGGAACCGCGGCTCGCCCGCAGGATATTCGGCACGATGGAGAACGCGAGGATCGATAGCCGTCTTCGCGGCAGCTATCGCGGACTGAGAAAGGACCTCGACCTGATGCAGAGCTTTCTGCGTGAGCACCGGCCGTATATCTTTGACCTGCCGATGCATCAGGTGCCGTTCGAGCTTCTGTTTCAGATAACGATGTGCGGCGGTGCGACCGACGACGCCCGAAAGTTTTACGGCCAGATCGTATCCGAGGTCGAGACCATCGTCGAAAAGTACGTCGCGTTCGGCGGCGATAGCGGCGACGACGCTTCGACCGTGGCCGATTCGATAATGGCGACGAGCCGCGTTTACACGCTCTTTCAATCGGTCACGCCCGAACAGAATCAGGAGGCCGAACCGGAGCAGTCCGACGACAAGAGCGAGTTTGCCTACGATGACAAGGACGCGGCCGAGGCGGTGACCGAGGATCAGGTGAAACGCGAAAAGCCAAAAGAGACCAAGGACGTTTCGGACCTGTTCAACGCATGGAACAGCCTCGACGATGAGGGCGAGCCGGACGAACTGCAGGGCTCGGAGGCGTGGTCGCAAAGCGAGGTGCCCGAGCAGGCTCTTGAGGCGGACGACGTCGCCTTTGCCTACGACGAATGGGACCGCGAGCTGAACGATCACCGCGTCGGCTGGAGCCGCGTGATCGAAAAGAAGGTCAAGCTCGGCGACCGCACGTTTGTCGAACTCGCCCGCACACGTTATCGCGGCGTTATTTCGTCGATCAGGCATCAGTTTCAACTGATGAAACCTGAAAATCTGACACGGGTCAATCGCGAACTCGACGGCGAAGACTACGATCTGAACGCGCTGGTCGATTTTGTCGTCGATCGCCGGGCCGACGGCCAACAGTCCGAGAATATCTATACCAAACGCCTGCGCAAACAGCGTGATGTCGCCGTTTCGCTGCTGCTCGACCAATCCAGCTCGACGGCCCGCACCATTACCCGCAATCCGCTGCAGCCATATACGCATCCGGGTCGGCGGATCATCGAGATCGAAAAGGAAGGGCTCGTTTTGATGAGCGAGGCACTCGAGGCGGTCGGCGACGTGTATTCGATAAACGGCTTTACGAGCGAGGGCCGCCGCAACGTAAAGTTTTATGTCGTCAAGGATTTTTCGGAAAAGTACTCCGACGAGATCGAGCGGCGCATCGGCGGCATTACGTTTCAGAACAACACACGGCTCGGTGCCGCCATCCGCCACGCGGCCTACAAGCTGCTGCGGCAGGAATCGCGCACCAAGCTGCTCATAATACTGACCGACGGCCGGCCGTACGACCATGATTACGGCGACGCGCGGTACGCCCGTGAGGACGTTCGCGAGGCACTGACCGAGGCTAAAATGAGCGGCATTACGCCGTTTTGCATCACGATCGACCGCGAATCCGAAAGCGAGCTCCGGGACCTTTACGGCGATGTCGGCTACACCATCATCGACGACGTCCTCAGCCTGCCCGAACGAATGCCGAATATTTACCGGCGGCTGACAAGTTGACCGCCTGAAACACGATCCGCCGGAAAATGCCAGGCACGGGTTATTCTGCTAACGTTGTCATCACGTTATGAATATCATCTCGCTCGAAAATGTTTCGAAAAACTACGGTTTCAAGCCGTTGTTCGAGGGCGTGACGCTGGGCCTTGACGAAAAGGACAATATCGGCATCATCGGCGCCAACGGTTCGGGCAAATCGACGCTGCTCAAGGTCATCGCCGGCCTTGAGGAACCGGACACGGGCCGCGTCGTTCGGGCAAAGGGCAAGTCGCTCGCCTTTCTGGCCCAAAATCCGCAGTTCGACGACAGCCTGACCGTTCTCGAAACGATCTTCGCCTCGAGCGGCGGCGTGATGCGGACGATCCTCGAATACGAGACCGCCTGTCACGATCTGGCGGCCGGGAACGACAGTCCGAAACTGCTCGAACGCGTCGCCGAACTGCAGCACGAACTCGAGATGAACGGCGGTTGGGAGATCGAGACCAACGCCCGCACCGTGCTCTCGCAATTGGCGATCAACGACACGTCGGCGCTGATGGGCACTTTGTCCGGCGGCCAGCGAAAACGTGTCGCGCTCGCTCACGAGTTGATATTCAAGCCCGACATCCTCATCCTGGACGAACCGACCAATCACCTCGACGCCGATACGATCGAGTGGCTCGAGGCGTATCTGGCGCGGTACACGGGCGTTCTGCTGCTGGTCACACACGACCGCTATTTTCTCGACCGCGTGACCGACCGCATCTTCGAGGTCGACCGCGGCGAGGTGCAGAGCTTTGCCGGCAACTACGCTTACTACCTCGAAAAGAAGGCTGACCAGGAAGAGCTTCGGGCGGTCGAGGGCCACAAGCGCGAGCAGCTTATTAAAAAAGAGCTGGCATGGCTCCGCCGCGGGGCCAAGGCGCGGACCCGCAAATCGAAACACCGCATCGAGGCTGCCCACGCACTGATGGCGGTGCCCAAGGAGCAAGCCAAAGGAGAGGTCGACATCGCCATCGGCTCAAAACGGCTCGGTTCCAAGGTCATCGAGATCAACGGCGTATCGAGATCGTACGGCGACAACGTGCTGATCGACGATCTTACATATCTGGTCAAGCGGGACGACCGAATCGGCATCATCGGTGCCAACGGCTCGGGCAAAACGACCCTGCTCGATATGATCACCGGCCGCGTCGCCCCGAGCAGCGGCAGCATCGAGATCGGCCAGACCGTCCATATCGGTTATTACGACCAGGAGAGCCGGGCGCTCAACGACGAGCAGCGAGTGATCGACTATATCCGCGACGTCGCCGAGTACGTGACGACGGTCGACGGCACTCAGATCACGGCCGGCAAGATGCTCGAAAAATTCTTGTTCTCGCCGGCGGCTCAATACGCCGTTATCGGCAACCTTTCCGGCGGCGAAAGACGCCGGCTGTATCTGTTGCGGATATTGATGGGTTCGCCGAATGTACTGCTGCTTGACGAGCCGACCAACGACCTCGACATTCCGACGCTGATCGCCCTCGAGGAGTATCTCGACGATTTTGCCGGGGCATTGATCGTCGTCAGCCACGACCGGTATTTCCTCGACAGAACGGTCGAGAGCATTTTTCGATTTGAGCCCGGCGGCCATGTCCGCGAATACGCCGGCGATTTTTCGGCATATATGGAGCGTCGGCAAAGCGAAGAGGCCGAACGCAAAGAGCGTGAGGCGGCACAGGCTGCGGCCGCGGCCCCGTCGACGCCTGCCGCGCAAAAGCCGAAGTCCAACAAGCTGTCGTTCAAGGAGCTTCGCGAGTTTGAGGCGATCGAACAGCGTATCGCCGAGACCGAAAAACGCCTGCCCGAGATCGACGCCGAACTCGCCGCTTCGGCCAGCGACGCGGGCCGGGTGCACGAGCTTTTTGTCGAACAGCAGATGCTCAATGAAAGGCTCGAGGCCGACCTCGAACGCTGGGCCGAACTCGCCGAAAGACACGAAATTTGACCGCAGGTCCGCCCAAATTGTTAATATTGTCGTATGAAACGCCGAAAGTTCGCGGACATTCTGATAATTTGCAGTGCGGTGCTGTTTGCGGCCTGCGGTGCGGCGGCAACCGGATTTGGCGAAAACCAGATCTTTGAGACCGGGGCCAAGGACGCCCGGTTCAGGGTCGAGACGGTCGCCTCGGGGCTCGAGGTGCCGTGGGGTTTCGCGTGGCTGCCTAATAAAGACCTGATCTTTACCGAGCGTCCGGGCCGAGTCCGCATCATCGAGAACGGCAAACTGCGGACCGAGCCGGTATTTGTCGTGCCGGACGTCGAGCCTTCGGGTGAGAGCGGCTTGATGGACATCGCGCTTCATCCTGATTTTGCCAAAAACGGCTTTGTCTATCTCGCGTACGCCTACAACAAAGAGGGCAAACGCGTGAAGGTAATGCGTTACAAATACGCGGGCGGCAAGTTTACCGAGCCAAAGGCGATCATCGAGGACGTGCCCGGCGCGCCCAATCACGCCGGTATGCGGTGCCGGTTCGGCCCTGACGGCAAACTGTACGTCACGACCGGCGATTCGACCGACTGGCCGCTGGCACAAAAGCTGGATTCGCTGGTCGGCAAGACCCTGCGGCTCAATGATGACGGCACCGTGCCGGCGGACAACCCATTCGCCAAAACGCCCGGTGCCCGGCCCGAAGTTTGGAGCTACGGCCATCGGAACGCACAGGGCCTGGCGTGGCAGCCGGGATCGGGCCTGATGTTTCAGACCGAACACGGCCCAAGTTCGTTCGAGGGCAAAGGTTCAGGCGGCGACGAGGTAAATATCGTCGAGGCGGGCAAGAATCTGGGCTGGCCCGAGATACACCACAATGAAAAACGCGAGGGAATGATCTCGCCGCTGCTCGAATACAGTCCGGCATGCGCTCCCGGCAGCGGGATGTTCTACAACGGGGCCGCGTTTCTGGCGTTTAAGGGAAATTTCTTTTTTGGCTGCCTGCGCGGAGCCCGCATCATCAGGGTCGTGCTCAACGGCCGCAGTGTCGCGTCGCAGGAGAACCTGATCGAAGGCACGGTCGGCCGGATCCGCGAAATGTCCGAGGGGCCGGACGGGTTTATCTACTTTTCGACCTCGAACCGCGACGGCCGGGCAAACCCGGGCAAGGACGACGATCGGATACTCCGGCTGGTTCCGGCCAAATAGGCTCGGCGGTCACTTCTTTGACTTCTTCGATCCGGACGGCTTTTTCTTACCGTCATCGGCCGGTGACGGCTTTTTCACCAACAAGTGCGGGGCGATCTCGCCCTCGAGTATCTTTTTGGCTTGCTGCAGTTCGACCAAACGCTCGGGGCTGACGACCGGATAAGACATCTTGAGTGACTCTAGTTTGCGGACGATGATCTCAGAGATCGCCAGCCGCGTGAACCACTTTTTGTCCGCGGGAATGACATACCAAGGGGCGTGATCGGTCGACGTTTCTTGCATCGCGTCCTCGTAGGCATTCATATAGTCATCCCAAAAGACGCGTTCCTTGGCGTCGCCGGCCGAAAATTTCCAGTTTTTCTCGGGAATATCGATCCGTTCAAGAAAGCGCTTTTTCTGCTCGTCTTTTGAAACGTGGAGAAAGAATTTGAGGACGTGTGTCCCATTCTCGGTCAGGTGCTGCTCCCAATCGCGTATCTGACGAAAGCGTTTTTTCCAGATGAACTTGTCGTTCTTGACCTTGTCCGGCAGCTGTTGGAGCTGCAGGATCCCCGAATGAACGCGTACCACGAGCACTTCCTCGTAATGCGAGCGGTTAAAGATGCCGATCCGGCCGCGTTCGGGCAGTGCCTTCTGGCACCGCCAGAGAAAATCGTGATCGATCTCCTCCGTTGACGGCTGTTTGAATGAGGTCACCTGACAACCCTGCGGATTGAGCCCGCTCATGACGTGCTTGATCGCACCATCCTTGCCGGCGGCGTCCATCGCTTGAAAAATGATCAGCAGTGAGTGAACATTTTGAGCGTAAAGGATATCCTGAAGCTCGGTGAGGCGCTCGATATTTTTGGCCAGGTCGGCGACGGCCATCTTCTTGTCGGTGTAGCCGCCGGAATGGTCGGTCGGGTGATTGTCGAGTTCGACCTTTGAGCCCTCAGCGACGCGAAATCGATCGATATCAAATTTATTTTTAGCCATCAAGTACACGAATACCACGAAAACGATGAAAATACTACCGCTTCTGTTGACACTCTTGATCGCGAGCAGCGCTTTCGGCCAGCCAAAACTGGTGCCTACACGGGTAGCCCTGAAGAACGGCAAATCGTTTACGCTGAACATCGCCGACGGTTTTGAAATAATTCCCGCCGCCGAGGGGCTAAAACGCGTGCGGTTCTTTGCAAGATCGCCGGACGGCCGCATATTCGTGACGGATATGTACAACCTAACCGACAACAAACGCGGGACCGTATATATTCTGGACGGCTGGGATCCGGCAAAGGGCAAGTTTTCGAAGGTGATCCCGTACATGACCGGCCTGCACAACCCGAACAGCGTCCAGTTTTACCGCGATGCCGACGGCCAGGAGTGGTTTTACCTGGCTGAGACCGAAAAGCTGACGAGGCGTAAATACACCCGCGGCGAGACCACGCCCACCGATACTCGCCCGCAGACGCTGGCGACGTTTCCGGACTACGGCCTGAGCTATAAGTACGGCGGATGGCACCTGACGCGGACGATCTCGTTCTCGCCGGACGGCAAACTCTACGTTTCGGTCGGGTCGAGCTGCAACGCGTGCGTCGAAAAGGAGAAGATCCGGGCGAGCATTGTTGAAATGAACCCCGACGGCACCGATCAGCGCGAATTTGCCCGCGGCCTGCGCAACGCGGTCGGCTTGAGGGCGATCGGCAATTTTGTATTTGCGACCAATCAAGGGTCGGACCACCTCGGGCTGCAAAAGCCCGACGAAACGTTTTACGCTCTAAAGCGCGGGGCGGATTACGGCTGGCCGTATTGCCATTCATCGAACGGCAAGATCTTTGCCGACCCGAAATTCAAACGTCCGGGCCAGTGTACGGGCGTGACCGCGCCGTACGCTTACTTTCCGGCCCGCTCGTCGGCGTTGGGGTTTGATTACTTTAACGATGATGACGCGGTTCCGGCGATCAAGGACGCTTTTCTCGTTTCGCTGCACGGTTCGACCAATAAGGCGATCGGCCACGGCTATAAGGTAGTAATTATGCGCAAGGGCGAGCGGCTGCAGGACTTTATCAACGGGTTTCTGCAACGCGGCGTGGTCAACGGACGCCCGTGCGACATTATGAAACTCGACGCCAACTCGTTTTTGATGACGGACGATTTTTCGGGGATCGTTTACCTTGTGCGAAGAAAGGGCACAGTTACCGAGATATCATAGTGCATCGGGCCGCGGAAACGAATTTGATGGCCGGACGGTGTAATTAGACGGCCATCTGTGATTAAATTTTTATAGATCATGCTCAAACGTTACATGCACAAACGCGAGCGGTATCACGCGTTTCTCGAAGATAACCGCGTCGTGCATCCGTTTGACTGGGGAACGGAATACATCACCGATAACGCCGAGGGCCGCGACCCGCGTGAGCTGTTCAGCGAATTCTCAAAATACACGATCGAGCACAGCGAAGATTTCTTCTGCTCGCCGGAGATCGCCGACTACAGCCTCAGCGGGGGACTTCTGACTTGGACCAGCGGCATCGAGACGCCGTCGAAAGAGAACAACACGGTCTATGCTTCGTATTTTCCGGCGGACGGCGGAAAAAAGGCCGCTATTCTCGTGCTGCCGCACTGGAACGCCAAGGCGGGCACCTATTTTGACCTCTGCAAAGTGTTCAACCGGCTAGGGTTTTCGGCCCTGCGGATGACGCTGCCGTATCACGAGGAACGAAAGCCGCCCGAGCTCGAACGTGCCGATTATCTCGTTGCCCCGAATGTCGGGCGAACGCTGCAGAGCCTGCGCCAGTCGGTCGTCGATACGCGCTCAGCCGTGCGTTGGCTCAAGTCGCAGGGCTATGAAAAGGTCGGCCTCGTCGGGACGAGTATCGGGTCGTGTGTAGGTTTTTTTGCTTTTGCCCACGATATGCAGATCGATACGGCCGTCTTTAACCACGTTTCGGGCTATGTCGCCGACGTCGTCTGGGAAGGCCTCTCGACCTATCACGTCAAAGAGGGCATCGGCGAGAATGTCGGCCTCGACGAACTTCGCGAATATTGGCTGCCGATCTCGCCGATGGCGTATATGGAACGCCTCGCAAAATTGCCGCCGCGGCCGCAGCGTTATATCTATACGCTCTACGACCTGAGCTTTCCGGTCGACCTCTCACGCGACACGATGAACGCCCTCCGCCGCCACAAGATCAAACACAGCAAAGCCGCCATCCCCTGCGGCCATTACACGCTCGGCGAAAAACCGTGGGTCTATTACGACGGGTACAAGATAGTATCGTTCCTGCGGAAACACTTGAAATGATCTTATTGCAACTATATATCGGATAGGTGTAAAATCAACGCTATCCGATATGACGCAAGATATCCGACAACGCATCGCAGAAAAGAAGGCCGTCCTGGCAAAACTCCGGCCACTGCCAAGAGCGGCGCTCGAACGTCTGCGTCAGGAACTGTCGGTCGAATGGACGTATAACTCAAATGCGATCGAGGGCAATACCGTTTCACTGCGTGAGACGCGGCTTGTCATCGAACAAGGTCTGACGATCAGCGGTAAAACACTTCGCGAGCATTTCGAGATCAACAATCACCAACGTGCTATCGCGTTCGTGGAGTCGATCGCGAAACGCAGAACTGCTATCACCGAAGCTGAACTGCTCGAGATCCATCGCCTCGTGCACGACAACATCGAAACCGAATTTGCCGGCCGTTATCGAACCGGCAGAGTCCGAATTCTAGGGGCGAACTTCGTTCCGCCGAATCATCTCAAGGTTCGTGATCTCGTTAGAGATCTGTTGAGCGAAACCGCGGGTAGTGAGGCAGATATCGTCACGCTAGCTGCACGATTTCATCACAGATTGGTTTGGATACATCCGTTCTATGACGGCAATGGACGCACCGCACGTCTGTTGATGAATCTGCTGCTGATGCGAAACGGACTTCCGCCGGCGATCATTCTCGTCAATGAC
This sequence comes from uncultured Chloracidobacterium sp., assembly GCA_937941715.1. Lineage (GTDB taxonomy): Bacteria > Acidobacteriota > Blastocatellia > Pyrinomonadales > Pyrinomonadaceae > OLB17. The sequence goes on from CALDGX010000243.1 coordinate 26,055, forward strand.
CGAAAGAAATACTACCGTGCTCTCGACGCCGCTAATAACGGCAATCTTAAACCGTTCGAGCTTCTCGTCGCTCAAGCCATCGAACGCTCGCTGGATATCTATCTCGACGCTGCCGGACATAATGGGCCGGATGATTATGTACCGCTGTCGCAGCTCGCCGAAAAATTTCCATACTCGCAGGAATATCTTAGTCTATTGGCCAGACGCGGCCTCATCGACGCATACAAACGGTCGAGAAACTGGGTCGCGACCGAGCGTTCGGTGCTTGACTATATTGCAAGACAGACGAATCGATAAGGCCGCACGGGTGAAGCGGATCAAAACGGTCAAAATTCTACGAAAGCACCTCAAATAGATCGCTTCAAAAGAAAAACCCCTGAACAACCTGAGATGTTCCGGCTTTCATCCAAACAGTGCTAAAATCTTGTCACGTTTTTGAATGAGTCCGATCGCCGAAAAGCACAAAAATACGGTCACCGAAGCGATTGAGCACCTGATATCGCGCGCCGATAACGCACGCGGGCTGACCGGGGCCGACATCGCGTCGCGTGTCGAGGCGGCGGTCGAAAAATACCTTTTGCGTGACACGCCCAACGCGGCTCATACCGACATTGAGGAGTTTGTCCACGACATACGCGCCGACGACCTGTGTCTGATAGTCGCGTGCGAACGCGGTGACGAAAAGGCGTGGGAAGACCTGGTGGCCAATTTTGACTCGACTGTAAAGTCGGCGGCCCGCAAGATATCGTCAAACAGCGAGGACGCCGAGGATCTCGCAAGTTCGATCTGGGCCGAGCTTTACGGCCTGAGGGTCGATGCCGACGGCAACAAAAAGAGCAAGCTGGCATATTACTCAGGCCGCGGTTCGCTGGCGGGGTGGCTGCGGGCGGTGGTCTCGCAGTTGGCGGTCGATGAGTTTCGCAAACAGTCAAAGTTTGTCCAGATCGAAGAGGACCGCGAGTTTGAGAACCTGGCAAATGAGGCCGCGGGCAGCGACCACGATCATTTTGCCACGCACGGCGCAAACCCCGAGGTCCTGTTCAGCGACGGCCAGACTGCGGCAGATGTTTCGGCGGCGTTGACGGCCGCGATCGCGGCGCTCGAAGCCGAGGACCGCCTGATCCTGAAAATGTACTATTTTGACAGTCTGAAACTTAAGGACATCGCGGCGACCTTCGGGTACCACGAGGCGACCGCCAGCCGAAAGCTGACCCGCGTTCAGGCCGATATCCGTAAGGGCGTCGAACGCGAACTGCGGTCAAAGCACGGTTGGACCGACGGCGAGGTCAAGCGGCACCTGAGCGAAACCGCCGCCAGTCTTGGGCTAAACCTCGAAACGATGTTCGCCGTTCTGCTGGTTTTGGCGTTCGTGCAAGATATTTGGACGGGAGGCGTTCTATAGTTGGGTTACGAAAACCTCACCACGGGGGCATCGGGGTTTCGGGCGAGACGGACACGGATTTGCAGGATGTCAGTCATGAACATTAAAACAGGTCGGTTCGTCTCTGCGATCTCTGTGGCCCCGGTGGTGAAAAAATATTAGATGGAACTTGAATTCGACAAAGAAATAGACGCGATCCTGCGAAAAGCGCGGAGCGGTAAGGGTGTGGCCGGGACGGCCGCGGCCTCGCCGCACCTCGACGCGGACACGATCGCGGCATTTGTCGAAAACGCTCTGCCGCCGCGGTCAAAGATGCTCTATATGGAGCACATCGCTGATTGCGACCGCTGCCGGCGAGTGCTGTCGCAGACTGTGCTCTTGAACAGCGGGGCCGGCAACGAATCGGCCGAGGCCGAGACGCAGCCGGACATGACGCCTGCGGCGATCATTCCCTGGTACAAACGGCTGTTTGCGACCCCGGCACTGGCGGCCGCGATGGGTGCGGTGATACTCGCTTTCTCGGGAATACTCGGTTACGTCGTGCTCCAGGAGCGATCACGGCCGAATGCGGAAATTTCGCGGGCGACCGAGCCCGGGCCGGTTCAGGGCGGGCCGTTCTATGGCGGCGAGGCAGATCACCCGACGGCGAACAAGCCGTCATCGGCCGTTGCCGCTAATTCCGCCGCGATGCCGCCGATGAGTTCGGCCGCAAACACCGCAGCGAACGCGGCAAGCACGGCGAACCGGGCAGACGTATCGTCATTGAGTGCGGCAAACACGCGAGCCGAGTCCGAGCCCAAACCCGAAACTTACTCGGACGAAAGGCGAACGGCGGCCGCCGCGCCGCCTCCGGCTCCGACCGGCGGTGTGCCGGCAACGGCATCGGGCGACGCCAAGAGTGACGACGGCAATCTGAAAGCAAAAGAAGAGGACGCGATCATCGCATCAAAGCCGGCTGACGACCGCATGGTGCGTGATATGCCGCCGGCGGCGAAAAAGAGCGGTCCGGTACGTTCGGGGCCGTCAAACGCTCAGGTCCAGATGCAGACGCAGAATGTGATCACCGAAAACTCGCTGCGTACGGTCAACGGCAAATCATTCGACCGCCGCGGCGGTATCTGGTACGACCTGGCCTACAAGGGACAATCGGCCAAAAAGGTCAGCCGAGGTTCAAGCGAGTACAAGGACCTCGACGGCGGGCTCCGGAATATCGCCGAAACGCTCGACGGCACCGTTGTCGTGATGTGGAAAGAAAAGGCGTACCGCATACAATGATCCTTCGGTCCTGCGGGCCGTAAGAGTTAAAATAGAACGCATGAGAGTAGCAGCAATACTTTTGTGCGTTCTTTGCATTTTGACCGCTTCGGCGGCCGCCCAGCCGGCGTGGCAGGCGCTGCTCGATTCGAAGGTCAGGTTTTACCAGACGACGGATCTCGGCATCGTGATCGCCGGTACCGAGCGGAGCTTGTACGCCATCGACGGGGCGACCGGCGAACGCCTTTGGCGCAGGCCGACGGGCAAGATCGGCGAAACGGCGGTCACGGCCGTTCCTGATACCGACGTCATCCTGTTCACGCAGGACGTCGGCAGCAAGTCGCGGCTCGAGGCGGTCGATATGGTCTCAGGTTCGCGGCTTTGGCTCAGCGAAAAGGTCAAGGGCGACGTAATGCAGCTCGCGGTCGACCCCGAAAATGACCTGATCGCGGTCGTGATGGTCAAGGACGCCCGCGGCGATGCCGGTTCGAGTATAAAGCGAAAGCCGGTCGTGCACGTGATGCAGCTCTCGACTGGCGACGAACTCTGGAAACGCGACCTCGAAGATTCTATCGAAATGATGCCGGCGAGGTTTGGCGACGGGCTCGGCGAGATCGCCTTTACGCTCGACAATTATCGTGCGCCGCTGATGCTCGACGGCCGGCTCTACCTCCTTTACGACGGTGCGACATCGTACGACGCCCGGACGGGCAAGGAAAAAGAACGCGAAAAATTTAAGGTCAATGAGGACGGACTCGCCCTGACCGAGGCCGATCCGGTCGTTGACGACAGCCACGTTTACGTATCGGGGCGCGGACGCGTGCGGGCGGTCAACCGCCGGACCGGCGATATCGATTGGAAGGCCGACGATCTCGGGATAAGTGTCGAGATGGCACAGGTCGGCAGCGTGCTTTACGTCCGGACCGGCGGCCAGTTCACGCGGCTCTCGGACGGTGAGATACAGGAAAAAGGGCCGTTCGGCGTGTCGGCGATCGATACCCGGAGCGGCAAGACGCTCTGGCGTTACAAGGGTGCGGACAAAGGGTTGACCAACTTCGTCTTCGCCGACGCCGGAACGATCCTGATCGCGGACAAGGACGACCTCATCACGCTCGACGCCCGGACCGGCAAGGAGCGGTCAAAACGCGGGCACAAGGTCGAAAAGGCGCAATTCGTGCTCGTCAACGAAAGCGGCCAGGCCGTGGTCGGCGGCCGCAGCGAGATCGCGGCTTTTCGCGTCGGTGAAAAAAAGGGCCAGGAATTTTGGCGTGTCCGGCACAAGGCGCCGGGCCGCGGCGTGCTAAAGATCGTCGCCGGTGTCGCACTGAGAGCGGCTGCGATCTATTTTCGCTACGGCGGCCTCGCGACGTCGGCGATCGGGCTCGCCCGCAGCGGCCTGAGTTTTGCGGCGGCGGTCAACTCGTTTCGCGTGTCGGGGCTGAAGACGCGTTTCGGTTCGTTTGACCTCTCGACCCTGGCCGGCAACTCGATCCGCAATTACGTGACGCGGCGGATCTATGCATACGGCTCGCTCGGGCGCACTCCGGGGCTGTTAAGCCGGATCTCGGGCCTGCAGGTGACGCTGCCCAATGCGACCGACATCCGCGGCCAGATCATCGGGCGGGCGATCGACCGCGTGACGCCGTCGCGGGCCGACGTACAGGAGAGCATCTTTGACCGCGTCGATCCGATCCGGCAAATGGAGCGGCTGTCTGACTTTTTGCTTCGCCGCAAGCGCCTGGCCGAGCTGCGTTCGAACCATATGTATTTTTACACCGACCTGCCCAAACCGTACGACCGCAAAGGCCTCGTCGGCGTAAATATCCACAACGGCCGCGATTCGCGCTACGCACTGGTTTCTGATCCCGATCCGCAGTTCGTGACCGACGAAACGAGTGGTTTGCTTTATTCAGCGGATGGCAGCAAATTGCAGGCGTTCGGTATTCTCAGCCGTTAGGAAACTGACCGCAAATGAGCACTGACAAAGACGGATACCGCGATATTCAATTATCTGTGCCAATCCGTGTTAATCTGTGGTTAATATCACTTTTCTGAAATTTGAATTATGAGATTCCGAATATTTGCAATCGCTTTACTTTGTGTAGGTGTGTCTGCCGCCGCCGGTGCCCAAACGCCGGTCAAGCCCGATCCCGAGATCGCTAAAATGATCAAAGAGGTCTCGGCTAAGAATATCGAGGCGACGATCCGCAAGCTCGTGTCTTTCGGCACGCGCAACACTCTGAGTGAGCAGGACAACCCGACACGCGGCATCGGTGCGGCACGCGACTGGATCTATCAGGAATTTATCAAGATAAGCAAGGATTGCGGCGGCTGCCTCGATGTGCAGAAAGAGGCGTTCGTCCAGCCAAAGGCGAACCGCATCCCCGAACCGACGACGCTGACCAACGTTTTCGCGATACTCAACGGCAAGACCGACGCCAAGCGGTACTACGTCGTCTCGGGCCATTACGATTCGATGTGTTCGAGCCCGACCGATGCCAAGTGTGACGCTCCGGGTGCGAACGACGACGCCTCAGGCACGGCGGTTTCGATCGAGCTGGCCCGTGTGATGTCAAAACGCAGCTTTGACGCGACGATCGTGTTTATGGCCGTCCCGGGTGAAGAGCAGGGCCTGCTCGGTGCCGCCAATTTTGCGGAACAGGCGAAGGTTAACAAGATGAATATCGAAGCGATGTTCACCAATGACATCGTCGGCGGCGTGACCACTCAAAAGGGTTCGATCAACCGCAACAAGGTCCGCGTCTTTAGCGAGGGCGTGCCTTCGAATGAGACTGAGCAGCAGGCGAACACGCGCCGCAGCGTCGGCGGCGAAAATGATTCGGCGTCGCGGCAGCTGGCGCGTTTTATCAAGGAGCAATCGGCCCGTTATCTCAAGAATTTTGGCGTGATGATGATCTATCGGCGTGACCGATACGGCCGCGGCGGCGACCATATTCCGTTCGTCGAACGCGGATTTACGGCCGTCCGCATTACCGAATCCGACGAGGACTATACGCATCAGCACCAGAACGTCCGTACCGAGAACGGCGTCTTTTACGGCGACACGCCTGAGTTTGTTGACTTTGAATACACGGCCAACGTCGCCCGCGTCAACCTCATTGCCCTCGCGAGCCTTGCCAACGCGCCCGCCAAACCCGTCAACGTCGGCATAGTCACCAGCAAGCTGACCAACGACACCGAGCTCAAATGGGACGCCAACACCGACGCCGACATCGCCGGTTACGAGGTCGTCTGGCGCGATACCACGGCGGCAGAATGGACAAATGCGAAATTTGTCGGCAATGTGCTCACCTACACCGCAAAGGGAATGTCGAAGGACAACTATTTCTTCGGCGTCCGTGCGGTCGATAAGGCGGGAAACAAAAGCCCGGTGGTTTACCCGCGTCCGATGAGGTAAAAGGCAAAAGGATCGTGTTACAAGTTGATATCTGACGCAACCTTTGTAGTTCGCGTTAGCGTCAAATTGTGTTATAAATGCAAGTTACGTTATAGAGAGCCGATCCCGCCCGGTGTAATAACTAGGAATAATTAATGAAGAAGTATTTTTTGGGTTTAATCGTATTATCACTGGCCGCGGCCGGATTCTTGGGTTCGAACACGACGACCGCCGGATCGGTCGAACTGACGCCGCAGTCGCCGCTTTTGCCGTCGCCGAATATCGTCATCAGCCAGATCCAACCGGGCACGACGGCCTTGCCGAATGACGAATTTATCGAGCTCCATAATATCGGAGCGGCGCCCGTGGACCTCAATGGCTACACGCTGGTCTATCGCTCGGCGGCGGGTGTGAACGACGTCGGCCCGATGGCCTCGTGGAACCAGTCGACCATCATCCTGCCGGGACAGTATTATCTTGTCGCCTCGACGTCGTACACCGGTACGGCAACGCCGGACCTGACCTACAACCCGACGACGTGCTCATGCTCACTGTCGGCAACGGCGGGCGGCATGGCGATCCGCAGCGGCCCGGTCAACACCGGCACCGTTATCGACGCGGTCGGCTGGGGAGCAGCGTCAAACATATTTTTTGAAGGGACGCGCGTTGCCGCACCGGGCAGCGGCAACAGCCAGGCGAGGCTCAATCAGGGCTGTCAGGATACCGACAATAACCTCAACGATTTTGCCGTTCAGATATTTTCGGCCCGCAATACGGCGACCCCGCTCTTTGCCTGCAGCGGCGGCGGCACGACGCTGTTTGCCGCAATGACGGCAAATCCCGCAACGGTCATTCCGGGCGGATCGACGCTGCTCGCGGTCACCGTGATACCGGCGACGACACCTCCGAGTACGGGCATCACGGTCGTCGGCGACCTGACGCAGATCGGCGGCTCGGCAACACAAACATTTTTTGACGACGGTACCAACGGTGACGAAACGGCCGGCGACAACGTCTTTTCGATATTTGCTCCGATCCCGGCCAACGCGACCGGCGGCGTCAAGGTGGTTACCGCGACCGCGGCGGACGCTCAGGCACGCACCGTACCGCTGACCCAAAATATCACCGTCAGCGCGCCGCTGCCGGACGAAGATCCGCTCATTTTAGGCAATCCGAGCAACGCGACCGCCAATATCGCCAATGAGACCAACTATCTGATGCAGAAGCCGCAGTATTCGCTCTCGTATCATCGCACTAACGGTCGCCCTAATTGGGTCGCGTGGCGGCTCGACAGTTCGTGGATCGGCGGAGCACCGCGGCAGGACGATTACCGTGCCGACCCGGCCCTGCCGGCAGGCTGGTATCAGGTCCAGGACAGTGATTACTCTGGTTCGGGCTATGACCGCGGCCATATGTGCCCGTCGGGCGACCGCACACGGTCGATCCCGGACAACTCGGCGACGTTTCTGATGACCAATTTCGTTCCCCAGCTTGCCGCCAATAATCAGGGCCCGTGGAATGATTTCGAGAACTATTGCAGAACGCTGGCCACTCAGGGCAACGAGATCTACATCATAACCGGGCCCAACGGGACGATCGGTACGATCGCCGCCGGCCGTGTCGCTGTTCCGTCCGTGACGTGGAAAGTGGTGCTGGTGCTGCCGAATGGGACCAACGACCTGTCGCGTGTGACGCGTGCGACGCGCGCATTCGGCATCATCGTGCCGAATCAGCCGCCGATCACCAGCAACGCATGGCGCACCTATCGTGTGACGGTCGATCAGGTCGAAAATCTGACGGGATACAACTTCTTTTCAAATATCCCGAAGATCACGCAGGAGCTCATTGAACGTAAACGAGACAAGCAGTAATGAAAAACCATAGACCGGGCTTTGCCCGCATCAATGTCATCCTGGGCGCCGCCATCATTCTGGCCGGCGCCTTTTCCGCGTTCGGCCAGCGAGAGTTTGCCATTTCCCTGATCCAGGGCGACAAGAATATGTCGGGCTACGAGGGCCAGCAGGTCAAGGCCTCGGGCATAGTCACCGCGCGGACCCGGACGGGCTTTTTTCTGCAGACGCCTGACGACAAGGCCGACTCAAACCCGAATACGTCCGAGGGCATATTCGTCTATACCAAGACCGAGCCCGAAGCCGACGCCGCGATCGGCAATCTCATCGTCGTGTCGGGGCGGGTCGAGGAGTTTCGCCCGCGGGCCGAACCCGCGAGCCTGCCCATTACCGAGCTGTCGATGATGAAGGGCCGCGACCTGATCCAGGTGCTGTCCAAGGCAAATCCGCTGCCCAAGCCGGTCGTGCTGACGATCAACGATTTTAGGGTCAACTCGATCGACCAGCTCGAAAAATATGAGGGAATGCGCGTCGCCGTGCCGGAGATGACGGTCGTCGCCCCGACCGGCGGGCGTGTCGATAACAAGACAAATTCCGTCGAGTCGAACGGCACGTTCTACGGTGTGGTCAAGGGCCTCGCTAAACCGTTTCGCGAGCCGGGCTACGAGCTCTACGATTTCCTGTTCCTGACCGATAAGGAAAAGGCCGATTTCAAAAAAGATTTTCCGGCGATGAAGTTCAACGACTCAAACCCGGAACGCCTGCGCGTCGAGACGACCGCCCAGCTTGGCTCACAGGCGATCGAGGTGCCGGCACTGACCGAGCTCAAAAACGTCGTCGGCGTGCTGCATTACGGCTTTCGCGCGTACACGATCCTGACCGACGTCACCGAGCGGCCCGGCGTGTCGAGCTATATCAAGCAGGTCAATCTGCCGCCGGTCGGCGCCCGCCAGTTTTCGGTCGCCGGGATGAATGTCGAGAATTTTTTCGACGATATCGACGATCCGGCCATCAAGGAAGACATCGTCACGACCGACTCGTTCAACAAGCGGATGAAAAAGATCTCGCTCGGCGTCCGCAACATTATGCAGTCGCCTGACGTGATCGGCGTGATCGAGGTCGAGAACCTCGCCGCCCTCAAACGCCTTGCCGAAAAGATAAATTCCGACTCCGAGGCCGCCGGCAAGCCCAACCCGAAATACGAGGCCTATCTCATCGACGGCAACGACGGCCGCGGTATCGACTCGGGCTTTCTGGTCAAGTCGTCGCGGATCACCGTGATCGAGACCAAACAACTCGGCAAGGAAGACAAGTTTGACAACAAGAGCGTTGACGAAGAGGCGTTCCTAAACGACCGTCCACCGCTGATGCTGCGGGCGTCGATGATGGACGACAAGACCAAACAGCCGTTCGAGTTTACCGTGCTCGTCAATCACCTGAAATCATTTCTGGGCTACAACGACCCCAAGCGGATGGACGGCGTCAGGACGAAAAAGCGCCTTCAGGCCGAGTTTTTGGCAAAGTTCGTACAGCAGCGGCAGACCGCCAACCCGAAGGAAAAGATCATCCTCGTCGGCGATTTTAACGCTTATCAGTTCAATGACGGCATCGTCGACGTCATCGGCACCATCAAGGGTAAACCGGCCGCCAAGGGCGAGGTGATGAATCCGTCCGAGGACCTCGTCAACCCCGATATGACCGACCTCGTCGAGCTGATCAACGCTGAACAGCGATACTCGTACCGCTTTGACGGCAACGGCCAGGTGCTAGACCACATCCTGATCAGCAACTCGCTGCAGAATTACATTATCGGTTTTGGCTATGCCCGTATGAACGCGGACTTTCCGGAAAGCTACCGCACCGACGACAACCGCGCCGAACGTTTTTCCGACCACGACGCCGCCGTCGCGTACTTCTCGATCGACGCGGCCGTTGTTAAGCCCTGATCGCCGGCGATCGTTATTCGCTGAATAAATGGACAAACTCCTTCGTGCAGTATATCGAGACAAACGCGATGGATATCCGACGCTCGATCTCAACTTCGAAGTCCGCGGCTGCGTCTCAATTGACTCGTCCGTTCGTCGGCCTTTCGTCGAAGCCGGTCTAGTTTGGGTAAACGACCCGAATGTTCCCGATCAAAGCTTCACCTATCCGAACGGCGAGATCATAACGCTCACTGGCTTTATTCGGCATGAAGAGGCCGCGGCTGTTATAAAAAGATATTTTGACGCTCTAGACCGAAACGCTGACTTCGCCGACGGGGAAATTATCTACAATTGTGAGTAGTGACGATTCTCTAAACTCCTGACAAGCGGGAATGATTATCTATAATACCCGGTGAAGCTAACCTAGACCAGCGTGGAAACACCTGGGCCATTTTTGCGTTTATTTTTAGTGTTTCTGCGGCGGTCGAAGAACGATATTCAAGACTGCTGCGATCTTTCGAGTATCACCTGGGCGATCGCGTGTTCGGCGGTGTGTGAGAGGGCGATGTGGACGGTGTCGGCTCCGAGAGCGTCGAGCAGGCGTTTTGCCTCGCCGGTGATACTGAGCGTGGGGACGCCGTCGCTGTCGGATACGACCTCGACGTCGAGCCACGAGATCTTGCCTCGCCAGCCGGTTTTTAGTGCCTTGAGGAACGCCTCTTTGGCCGCAAATCTCGCCGCGTACGACTGTGCGGCGGCGACGCCCTTGCTGTCACAGTACTCACGCTCGGCCGCGGTAAAGACGCGCGTCGCGAACCGCGGCGTTCTTTCCAACGCTTCGCGTATGCGATAAACTTCCACAATGTCGATGCCTGTCGAGATGATCATTAGTGAAGACACGAGTTTAACCGAAAGCGGTTTCGTTTGGCGAGAGCGGGGCGGCGTTAAGGTGCTGGTCTGTAAGCCGCTCGAGGACGCGGGTTTTGCCAACGGGTTTTCGACGCGGCTCGGCGGCGTGTCGCCTTTTCCTGACGGCGACCTTAACCTCGCGGGTTTTAACGAGGACTCGGCCGAGAATATCTATGAAAACCGCCGAAGGTTCCTGAGCGTCTTTGACGGTGAATACAAGCTCGCGATGGTCTGGCAGGTGCACGGCAGCGACATCAAGGCCGTTCGCGATATGGGTGACATCGGCGACAGCGAGGAGAACGCCGACGCCGTCATCTCAAATATTCCGGGCGTTCTGGCAGGTGCCAAGACGGCCGACTGCGTACCTGTTTTGATCGGCGACCCGCGGACCGGTGCCTTTGCCGCCGTTCACGCCGGCTGGCGGGGAACCGTAAGGTCGATCGTCAGCAAAACGGCCGCGGCGCTTGCCGCTGAGTTCGGTTCCGATCCGGCGGACCTGATCGCCGCCGTCGGGCCCGCCGCGTGCGGGCGAAACTACGAGATCGGCCAGGACGTGATCGACGATTTTGCCGCGAATATCGCCGACAGCGAACGGTACTTTGAACCGACGCGTCCGGGCCACGCGCTTGTCGATCTGCACGCCGCCAACCGTGACCAGCTGATCGCGGCCGGCGTCGGCGAAGAGCGGATATTTACCGCGCCGTACTGTACGATGGAGCGGCTCGACCTTTTCTTCTCGTACCGCAAAGAGAAAAAGACGAACGGAAAGACCGGTCGTCTTTTATCAGTGATCGGACAGCGGCAGCAGGGCTAGTTGACCCTTGCCGTAAGCGTAACCTCTTTGGTCTTGGGCGGATAGCATACCTCATCGGTACACGCCTGATACTTGACCGCCACACGGACCGAGACGCGGTTTCCGCGAAATGTGGTCGGGACCGTTATGTTAAAGCCGAATGAGGTCCGGCCCTCGTAAACGTTGATCGTATTTTCCGAAAACGAGAATTTGCGGTTCTTGCCCCGCGGATAGCTGACCGGGCCGATCTTGACGCCCGGAGCCGAAGCCCGCACGACGGTCGCGACCGCATACTCGCTGTTCGGACGGTTCGAGTTGACGTGCAGCCCGCCGGGAATGCTGAGGACGACGGTCGCCCGTGCTGCCTTTCCGCGGGTGACGGCACCGCCCGCAATCGATCCGCTGACGGATTGGGCACTGATGTTTGAAAACGCGGCCGCGGCCGCCATTAGGACAATTACAAGACTCAGGTTTTTGATCTTCATAAATATATTTTGATTATTTTACGATAAATGACGCGATCATTGCCTCGACCTTGGCGCCGAGATCGTCGCTGATATCCTCGAGCGAACGGGCCTTTAACTCGACCACCGAGCCGTCCTTTTCGGCCAGTTTGTAAACCTCGCGAAACCCGACGCCCTTTTCGACCGACTCGGCCTCGATGACGACATACTTGCGGCCGTCGATCACCTCGGGCGTCTCGGAAACAGGCCGCACCGCCTCGCGAAGTGCCGCGACGGCGTATTTCAAATTGCGGTTGCGGTAAACGCGTGCCTCGAGCCTCGCGGCCTTGAACTCGGACGCCTCACCGACGCCGAAATCCTTGGAATACGCCTCAAACTCGAGCCCGTCCGGCGGAGCGACGACGTTCAGAAATCCCTCAGGTTTTTCGACCGAGAACCACTCGTTCTCGACCGTTTCGGGCTCGAACGCCTCGGCCGCGACACGCTTGATGCGGGTCGACGCATAGACCATCAGGCCGACGAGTATCAGACCGGGGATCAGAAGTTCCATATAGATCGTAAGCGGCCTGTGCGGCAAGACCGAGTCCGCCGCGGCCCGCCTTTATTCGCTGCTGCCGGCGGCCGTACCGCGGGCCTCGTCCATCGCGGCCAGTTGGCCGCACGCCGCGTAGATGTCGCGGCCTCGCGGCTGCCGCACGTAAGCGGATACACCGCGAGATTCCAAAATGCTCTTGAAACGTTCGACGCTCTCGGGCGTCGACGAGTTGTAATCGAGTTTTTCGGCGCCGTTGTGCGGAATGAGGTTGATCTTGACCCGCGACAGTTGATAGCGGTCGAGAAGGCGGGCGAGTTCGGCCGCGTCCGCCGGCGAATCGTTAACGCCGCCGAGCATCACGTATTCAAACGTGAACCTTTCGCCGCGTCGAAGCGACCCCTCAAATTCCTTGGCTGCCGCCATCAATTCGCTGAGGTCCCATCGCTTGTTGATCGGCATCAGCTTGTCGCGAAGCTCATCGCGGGCCGACGAAAGCGATATCGCGAGATGCGGCCGGTTTTCGAGCCGGGCAAACTCGTGGATCTTCGGGACGATACCGGCCGTCGATATGGTCACGCGGTTGGGTACGATGAAGAGCCCGTTCTCGTCGGCCATGATCTCGAGAGCGGTGATCAGGTTCTCAAAATTGAGGAACGGTTCGCCGGCTCCCATTCCGACCAGATTGGTGCCGTGCGGCGTCTCGCCGCCGACGCCGTAAACGTCATTCAGCACGATGATGATCTGTTCGACGATCTCGCCGACCGTCAGGTTGCTGAGCAGGCCGAGCTTGGCCGTCAGGCAGAAATCGCACTTTAGCGGGCATCCCGACTGTGACGAAAAACATATCGTATCGCGGCTCTCGGTCGGGATGAAGACCGTCTCGACCGGGTTGCCGGCGGCCGTTTTCATCAGATAGCGGCGGGTGCCGTCGGTCGAGATGTATCGCGCAGTGACCGTGAGCCGCGAGATGTCGGCCGCCTCGGCCAGCCTCGCCCGAAATCGCTTTGGCAGATCGGTGATGTCGTCAAAAGAGCGCAGGCGCCGCTGGTGGATGGCCTTAAAGATCTGATCGGCGCGGTAACGCGGCTCGCCGAGTTCGGCGGCAAGCTCAACCAGCTCGGCCGGCTTGAGGCCCGTAATGTGTATCTTCCCGGTCACAGCCTATTATTTTAGCGTAAATGACGCGAATGTGCTTGCCGGCCAACTTTGCTAGAATCTCAAACGGGAGATCGTGATGGCGGGCATTCACCGAATTGCGTTGATAATGTTGGTGTTGGCGGCGGTGCTTTCGGCCGCCGGATGCGGGTTAGTCTACCAGCGTCCCGCGGCCGAGCCGGTTCCGGCCGATACGCCGGCGGCGGCACCCACGCCGAAGATCAGCCTGCTTCCGTTCGGCAACCCGACAGGTGCGACCGCCGATCCGGCGAACGCCGACAATTACCTGATCATCCGCGAATCGGCCGTCATCTCATACAACAACTCACGCGGAACGGCCAACTGGGTCGCGTGGCGGACGCGTGCCCGCGACCTCGGCGAGTCGATCCCGCGAAGTATGTTCGAGCCGGATCCGGCATTACCGAAGGGGTTTCGCCGCATAGGATATTACGACTATTCGGGAAGCGGTTACGATCGCGGCCATCTCTTGCCGAGTGCCGATCGATTCGGCAACCGCGAGCAGAATGCGGAGACGTTTTATCTCACAAATATCGTTCCGCAGGCCGGCGACCTCAATCAGTTTCCGTGGAATGAACTCGAATCATATGCCCGGTCACTCGTCCGGCGGGGCAGCGAACTCTATACGATCGCGGGCGTCTATGGCGAGCAGGAACGGATCAAGGGCAAGCTGACCGCACCGACAAACTGCTGGAAAGTGATCGTCGTATTCCCGCGGGGACAGAGCGTCGATTCGATAACCAATATCACGCGTGTCATTGCCGTCGATATGCCCAATGTCGAGGGCATCGCCGATGATCGTTGGCAAAAGTACCGAACGACCGTACGGGCGATCGAGCAAAAGGCGGGCGTCGATCTCTTCAGCACGCTGCCGCGTGACCTGCAGGACAGGATCGAAACGCGAGCCGACGGCAATTGAGATACGCTCCCGCTGGTGTAATATGTCGTTATGAAAACACTGATACTGACGCTGCTGATCACACTATTTTCGCTTCAGACCGTTATGGGCCAAACACCGAAAGAAGCCGACCCCAAGGATGTCGCAACGCTCGACGCCATTATGAAGGCCGTTTACGACGTCATCTCAGGCGACGCCGGAGTGCCCCGCGACTGGGCCCGCTTTCAGTCGCTGTTTCATAAGGACGCGCGGCTTATCCCGGCCGGCAAGAACGCTCAGACCGGCGTCTTTGGAGCAAATGCCCTGACGCCCGCCGATTATGTGAAGCGTGCCGAACCGGTGTTTGCCAAGGACGGATTTCACGAACGCGAGCTTGCCCGCCGTGTCGATCAGTACGGCAACATCGCCCAGGTCTTTTCGACCTATCACGCTTTTCGAAAGTCTGACGACAAAAAGCCGTTCCTCCGCGGCATCAATAGCTTTCAGCTGCTGTTTGACGGGAAGCGCTGGTGGGTCATGACTATCTACTGGCAAGCCGAGACCCCGGACAATCCTGTGCCGAAGAAGTACCTTAAGTCGAAAAACTAGATCTTTGCGAAACCGAGCTTGACGCAGGTTAACGCTGTAATGTAACTTAACACTGTTAAGTATATGACAATCGGCGAGCGGCGCAGAAAAGAAAAGGAAGACCTCCGGCAGGAGATACTGGACGCTGCCCGGGAGTTGTTCCTCGCCGATGGCTACGATAATGTCTCGATGCGAAAGGTGGCGAAACGTATAAGTTATTCGCCGACCACGATCTATCTATATTTCAAGGACAAGACCGATCTGCTTCATCAGGTATGCGAGGAGGCTTTCCGAAAGCTTGGCGAAGAGATCGTCCGCAGCCAGAGTCTCGGGGACACCCCGATCGAGGTGCTTCGCCAGGGAATGTTCGCATACGTCGCGTTCGGGCTGATCAATCCGCGTCATTATGAGGTAGTTTTTATCTCGCCGAATAGGGGCAGTTCCGATGGGACCGATCACTCGTTCGACGAGTCTATGGGCAAACGGGCGTTCGAGCTATTGTCGGCGTCGGTGGCGTCGTGCATGGATGCCGGCGTGATAAAGCGGACGGACGTCGCGACGGTTTCGCAGACCCTCTGGGCGGGGATCCACGGCGTTACATCTCTGCTGATCACGCATGACGGATTTCCTTTTGTCGACAGAGAGACCTTGGTGGCGTCGGTGGTCGATACGATGATCGAGGGATTACGCAGCTAGAGCTTTTTGATATGTAACTTTACGGTGTTGACTTTG
Organism: uncultured Chloracidobacterium sp.; assembly: GCA_937941715.1. Taxonomy (GTDB): domain Bacteria; phylum Acidobacteriota; class Blastocatellia; order Pyrinomonadales; family Pyrinomonadaceae; genus OLB17. The sequence continues at coordinate 41,933 of CALDGX010000243.1, forward strand.
CGTCTGTGGGGGCCGGCGAACGATGAGAAAAGCAGTGCTTGAATTGTGCGGCATCAAGCCGGTTAGAACAACGGCATTCGGATCGGTCAGATCCTCTTCCGACGCCACACGGCGCACGTGGTTAAGAAAAGTAAATGAGCTTGGACAGCGTCTGAAATAATGAGGTAGAGCATATGAAACCTGAACAGATATTTACGATCGTAAATCTCGTCGCCATCGCCGGATGGCTGCTGATAGCGATACTGCCGCGGTGGAGGTACACCCGGATGATCGTGCTCTCGGGTGCGATCCCGCTTTTGCTGGCGGTGCCGTACACAATCCTGATCGTGCTTTTTTTCGGGCAGGCAGAGGGCGGTTTTGGCTCGTTAGCTGACGTAATGAAGCTCTTTACCAACGAGTGGGCGGTGCTCGCCGGGTGGATCCACTATCTGGCATTCGACCTGTTTGTCGGCAGTTGGGAGGTTAAGGACGCTCAAGCACGAAATGTGCCCCATCTATGGGTGATCCCGTGCCTGGTGCTGACATTTATGCTCGGGCCGATCGGATTTTTGACCTACAACGTCCTGCGTTTGTTTCCGCAGAAGGATGGTGAGGATGTTATCTGACCTGTTTCGAAAACAGCCGATAGCGATGGCCGCGGGAGCGATCTCGTTCATCGGGTTCCTGATCATGATCGGATTTGCCCTTGCCGACCCGACCGAGGTGCTGGGCGTCAACCGCTGGATCAAGCCGATGAAATTCTTTGTCTCGATCAGCGTCTTTATGTGGACGATCGGGATATATCTCTATCAACTTCGCGGCTGGGAAAGGTTTTCGAGGCGCATCTCGCTGGGATTGAGCGCGGTCTTTGTGATCGAGATGGCCGCTATCGTCGGCCAGGCGGCACGCGGGACAACATCGCACTTCAATATCGGAAACGCGTTTGACGGGGCTGTCTTTGCGATAATGGGTGTGGCGATCGCCGCGAGCACATTGATGACGGCATCGATCCTTTATCCTTATTTCAGAAGCGCAACCGGCCTTTCGGCAAATCTGATCCTGGGACTGCGGCTGGGACTGATCGTGTTTTTGATAGGAAGCGTGATTGGCGGGTATATGTCCGCGCAGACCGGCCACGCGGTCGGCGTTGCGGACGGCGGGCCGGGACTGCCAATCGTAAATTGGTCGACGATAGGCGGTGACCTGCGTGTCGGACATTTTCTTGGGCTGCACGCCCTTCAGGCGATCCCGCTCGCCGCGCTTGTCGGCGAAAAACTCGCGATCAGGCGGGCATATGCGGTAACGGCCGCTTTCGCGGCCGTTTACACGCTGCTGGTTGCCGCGATATTCGTCCAGGCCCTTGCCGGCCGGCCGTTTATCGCGATGTGACGTTACATCAAGATCGCCGCCTGAGCCGCCGCCAGTCTGGCGATCGGTACGCGGAACGGCGAGCAGCTGACATAGTTCATTCCCAACTTGTGACAGAACATAACGCTGTCCGGGTCGCCGCCGTGTTCGCCGCAGATTCCGACCTTCAGCTTGGGCTTTTCTTCGCGGCCGCGTTCGATTCCCATACGGATGAGTTCGCCAATGCCGTCGGTATCTATGGTCTGGAACGGATCGTAAGGCAGGATACCGAGGTCGAGGTACTTGGGCAGAAATCCGCCGATATCGTCACGGCTAAATCCAAAGCTCATCTGCGTCAGGTCATTGGTGCCGTAGCTGAAAAAGTCGGCGACCTTCGCCATCAGTCCGGCGCGGATCGCGGCCCGCGGCGTTTCGATCATAGTACCGTAGAGATACGGTATCTTTTTGACCTTCATTTTCGCGCAAACCTCCTTGTAAACCCGGTCGACGACGATCTTCTGGTGCGACAGTTCGTTAAAGGTGCAGGTGACCGGGATCATGATCTCGGGCAGGGCCTTTTGTCCGGCCTTGATCAGCTCGGCGGTCGCCTCAAAGATGGCCCGCACCTGCATCTCGGTGATCTCGGGGTAGCTGATTCCGAGGCGGACACCGCGATGTCCGAGCATCGGGTTGTTTTCGTGCAGAGCGATGACGCGGCGCTTTAGTACGTTCATACTGATGCCGAGCACCTTGCTCAGTTCCTGCAGCTTTGCCTTATCGTGCGGGACAAACTCGTGCAGCGGCGGATCGAGCAAACGGATGGTGACCGGCAAGCCCCTCATCACCTTGAGCGTGTCCTTGATGTCCTTCTTTACATATTTTGCGAGCTGATTGAGTGCCTCGCGGCGTTCCTTTTCCTCTTTCGCGACGATCATCCGCCGCAGGTGGAACAGCGGTTCTTCGCCGCCCTCGCCGTAGAACATATGCTCGGTCCTAAAAAGGCCGATGCCCTCGGCGCCAAATTTCATCGCCTGTGTCGCATCCTCGGGCGTTTCCGCATTGGCACGGACGCCGAGCACTTTGACCTTGTCGACCAGCTTCATCAGCTCGGTGTACGAGCGGTTCTTGTCGAGGTCGATGGCGACGAGCGGCATCGTGCCTTCGTAAACAAGGCCCTTTGTGCCGTTGAGGCTCAGCCAGTCGCCTTCGTGGATGACGGTGCCGTCCTTGGTCTTGAACGTCGCCGCCTCGCGGTTGATCTCGATATCGCCGCAGCCGACGATACAGCATTTGCCCCAGCCGCGTGCGACCAGTGCGGCGTGCGAGGTCATGCCGCCCTTGGTTGTCAGAATGGCCTGTGATTTGTGCATGCCGTCGACGTCCTCGGGTGAGGTCTCCTCACGAACGAGGATCACTTTTTCGCCCTTTTGCGCCCACGTCACGGCGTCAGCTGACGAAAACACGACGCGGCCGAGAGCACCGCCGGGGCCGGCGGGCAAGCCCTTGGCGATCGGTTTGGTGACGACCTCGGCCTTGGGGTCGAGCATCGGCAGCAACAGTTCTACCAATTGGTTGGGTGCGACACGCATGACCGCCGTTTTGATGTCGATCAGCTTTTCGGCGTACATCTCGGCCGCCATTCGGACCGCCGCGACGCCGTTACGCTTGCCGACGCGGCACTGGAGCATATACAGTTTGCCGCGTTCGATGGTGAACTCGATGTCCTGCATATCCTTGTAATGCCGCTCGAGCCGTTTCTGGAAATCGAATAGCTCTTTATAGAGTGCGGGCATCAGCTTTTCGAGCGTGGTGAATTTGCGTGACTGATCGTTCTTGGAATACTCGTTGACGGGCGCCGGTGTGCGGATGCCGGCGACGACGTCCTCGCCCTGGGCGTTGACGAGATATTCGCCGTAAAATTTGTTCTCGCCCGAACCGGGATCGCGGGTAAAGGCAACGCCCGTACAACAATCTTCGCCCATATTGCCGAAGACCATCGCCTGGATGTTGACCGCTGTGCCCCACTCATCGGGGATATTTTCGATACGCCGGTACTCGATCGCCCGCTTGCCGTTCCAGCTGCTGAAAACGGCTCCGATGCCGCCCCAGAGCTGCTTTTCCGGGTCATCCGGAAACTCGGAACCGAGCACTTTCTTGATCGTCCTTTTATAATCGGCGACCAGCTTTTTGAGGTCGGCCGTGGTCAGGTCAGTGTCGGTTGTATAGCCGTTCTGATGTTTGACTTGGTCGAGCTTTTCGTCGAGCAGCTTGCGGATGCCCTTGCCGCCCTTAGGCTCGATGCCGGCGGCCTTTTCCATTACCACATCGGCGTACATCATTATCAAACGCCGATATGCGTCATAGGCGAACCGCTCGTCGCCGCTCTGGGCGATCAGGCCGCCGATCGTGTGTTCGGTCAGGCCGATGTTGAGCACCGTCTCCATCATTCCGGGCATCGAGCGGCGTGCGCCCGAGCGGACCGAGACGAGCAACGGGTCTTTCGGGTCGCCGAACTTGCGGCCGGCGAGCTTTTCCATTTTTCGGATCGCCTTATCGGCCTCGTCCCTGAGAGTTGCGGGGTACTTTTTGCCGTTTTCGTAAAAGTGCGTGCAAACCTCTGTCGTGATGGTAAATCCCGGCGGAACCGGGAGTTGGAGGTCAGGGTGGCCGGCCATTTCAGCCAGATTCGCACCTTTTCCGCCCAGAAGGTTTTTCATCGATTCGTTGCCTTCTGCCTTGCCGCCGCCAAAGAAATATACGAATTTTTGATTTTTATTAGGTTTTGCCATAGGTCAAATATAGAGTGCTATTCAAATTTTAGCGACACGCTGCCGGTGAGAATATGACGAATGTCACAAATTTAAATACTCCCGCCGGCATCCGGAACCGACCGCCCGGCGAATGACTTCTTTCGACAAAAACGGTAACGTCGAAAAACATTTATGGCCGAACATATTTTGGAACGCGAATTAACACTGGCCCTGCCGAGGGACGAGGCGTTCGCATTTTTTGCCGACGCCGGAAACCTCGAGCGGATCACGCCGCCCGAGTTGAATTTTCATATAATCACGCCTCAGCCGATCGACATCCGCCAGGGCACCCTGATCGACTATAAGCTGTGGATGCGCGGTATTCCGATGAGTTGGCGCACCGAGATCTCGGTCTGGGAACCGCCGTTTCGATTTGTCGATCAGCAGTTGAGAGGGCCTTACACGCAGTGGATACACACGCACACATTCACCGAGATCTCGCCCGATGAGACGCTGATACAGGACGAAGTGCGTTACCGCCTGCCGCTCGAACCGCTCGGCGATATCATCCATTTCCTGATCAGAAAGGAGCTGGACCACATCTTCGACTTTCGGCAACAGGCAGTCGCCGAGATACTCGGCAAAAAATGAGCCGGGGCATCCGATAATCGGTTCGCGCCCTGTTAAGATAAATGGCAGGTAAGGAGTTGAATATTGGCTGTGCAGAAAATTCTGATCGTCGAGGACGAACAACATCTGGCTGACGGTTTGCGGTTCAACCTTGAGGCCGAGGGCTTTGAGGTTGAGGTGGCTGTGGACGGGGCCGTCGCTCTGGATCGTCTGGCGGCGATGGCTTTCGACGCGGTCGTCCTCGATGTGATGCTGCCGAAAGTGGACGGATTTGAGGTCGCCCGTACGATGCGCGAGCGGGCCGATTATACCCCGATATTGATGCTGACGGCTCGCGGCCGGCCCGAGGATGTGCTGATCGGATTTGAAGCCGGGACGGACGATTATCTGGCAAAGCCGTTCGACCTTGAGATATTTCTTGCCCGGCTAAAGGGCCTTTTGCGTCGGCGGCAATGGCTCGCCGGCGACGGCGGCAAGCCCGCGGCCGAGACCGTGATCAACGTCAATGGCCGCATCATCGACCTGGAAAACCTCGAGCTCCGCAACGGCAGCGAGTTGGTGCGAATGACGCTGATGGAGGCCAAACTGCTCCGCTACCTGATCGAGCACGAGGGCCGGGCCGTGTCCCGCAAGGTCATTCTCGAAGAGGTCTGGGAACTGCAGGAGGACACCGACACACGGGCGATCGATAATTTTATCGTCCGGCTGCGCAGGCATCTCGAGGACCAGCCGAACGAACCGAAGATCGTCCAAACGGTCCGCGGCATCGGTTACAGATTCGTCTCCGACGCCGCGAAATGAACCCCGCTATCTTACGTATGCGTTGGGTGTCGCGACGTCACCGGCGACGCCCCATGTGAAGTACAGTCCGCCGCCGTCCGAACTCTTACGGACATACCAGGTCGAGTCGGACGGACGCCAAATGGCAAAATCGTATTTTCCGTCGCCCTCATAATCGCCGATCACCGGCACATCACCGCTGACGCCCCAAGCTACGGCCATGAAATCATCGTTTGAGCTCTTGAGGACATACCAGACACTGGTCGATGTGCGGAAAACGGCGATGTCCGCCTTTCCGTCGCCGTCGTAATCACCGGCGGCCGTCTTGTCGCCCGCCATACCGAATTGGCGAATATAGAACTGGCTGTCGGAGCTTCGCCACACATACCAGACGCCGGTTGACGGACGGAATATCGCGACATCGTCCTTGCCGTCGCCGTCGAAATCGGCGGCCACGGGCCGGTCGCCGTTCGAGCCGAGCGTACGAACGCTCAACGAGTTGTCAGAGCTTTGCCGGATGTACCAATTGCCGTCACTTGGCCGCCAGACGGCTATGTCGGCCCTGCCGTCGCCGTCGAAATCACCCGGGACCGGCACGTCATTTGCCAATCCGAACTGCGTGAAATAGATCGGACGATTTGTCCGGTCAACAACGAACCAAAGTCCGTTCTCAGGCCGGAAGAATGCAAAATCGGTGAGCCGGTCGCCGTCATAGTCGGCCGGGACGATGGTGTCGGTCGGCCGGGCAAATTTGAGCACGGCGGCCGAACTATTCAGCGACGAAACGTACCAGTTCGAATTGCTCGGCCGATAGACCGAAAAATCGGTGCGGCGGTCGCCGCTGTAATCAAAGTAGTTACCCCTGGCGACCTGACAGCTGTTGAGCAGTATCGAAATATCATTCGAACCGAAATTGACCGAGACGATGTCAGGCTTGCCGTCGGTATTAAAATCCGCGACGCGGACCGCATTCGGATTTTCGCCGACCGTCACGTCGTTCGAAGTGACGCGGACGACGTTGGTCCCGCTCATCGCGGTGGCATAGGTCTTGGTGCCGCTGTTCAGGAAGTCGGCCGCCGCGATCGATATCGGGTTTGGGCCGCCTGACGGGTTGCTGGACGAGCAGAAGGTAAATATGCCGTTCGCGTTGCCGGTACAGCTGGTCACGCTGTCCGAATTGTAATTGGCCACGATCAGGTCGGCGATGCCGTCGCCTCCGAGGTCGGCGAGTTCGACGGCGACCGGGCCCGATCCGGTCGCGATATTCTGACTCAGCACGAACGTGCCATTGCCGTTACCCAAAAACGTCGAGACGCTGTCCGAACCGAAATTGGCGACGATCACGTCCTTGTTGCCGTCGGGATTGAGGTTTGCGGTCATGACGAATGACGGCTGTGTGCGGGTACGGATCGACGTGCCGGCCGTGAATGCACCCGTGCCGGTGCCGAGCAGGACCGAAACGGTCCCAGAGAAAAAGCTGCCGAAGTTGGCGACGATGAGATCCTGTTTCGAATCGTTGTTAAAGTCGGCCGATGCGATCGAGAGCGGACTTGCCCCAACAAAGAAACTAGACGGGGCACCGAAAGTGCCGTTGCCGTTACCCGGATAGATCGCGACCGTGTTCGAACCGGAATTAGTTACCGCGAGGTCAAAATTATTGTCGGCATTGAACTTACCGGCGGTTATCGCGTACGGCCCCGAGCCGGCACTCAGCAGCGTTTGCGGCTGCATGGTACCGTTGCCGTTGCCGAGCAGGATCGAAACGTCGTTCGACACCTGGTTGGTCACCGCCAGATCGGCCTTGCCGTCGTTGTTATAGTCGGCCACAGCGACATTGGTCGGATTGATGCCGACCGGGAAATTGGTCGGGGCGAATGACGCCGCGGAACAGCTGCCCGGCGGCGGCGGCGGGATCGGGCCGGTCGTTATATCGATGCTCCAACCGCCGGCGATCGAGCCCGATGTCGTCGTCGCTGATGACATCACGAACAGCCGCCATTCGCCGTTCGGGCTGAAACCGTTGAACACACTCAGTCCGAAGCCGCCGCTGTAGTACGGCGCAAGCGGTGCCGGTCCGGGAAAGTACTGTGTCGTAAACGTATTATCTGTCGGCTTGTAAGTGCCCGTCACGATCGGTATCGGGACACTGTTTGCCGCCGAGTCGTCAAAGGTCAAATTGACGTTCGAAACGGCTGTACTGCCTCCGGCTCCGGCCATCAGGACGAGGCTGCGGCCGTTCGGGCTGACGAGCAGGAATCGGGACGACTGCGGATTGGCCAGGGTAAGGCCGGTGAGCGTTACGTTAATGTCGGTCACACCGCCGGTCTGGCCCGCAACGGAGATCGGTGTTCCGTACGGCGACGCGGGCCGGTTGTTGTCGAACACGCCGATGAACGTGTTGTTGGCGAACGTGGCCGGCGCGCCGTCGGTGGTGATCGACATCGACCAGCCCGAGTTTATGCTGCCCGCACTCGTAGTTGCGTCGTCGGCTACGTAAAGCGTCCAGTTGCCGTTCGGGTCGGTGCCGTTAAAGACCGACGCAAATGTCGCCGAGTTCGGCTGGCTGTAAGGCCCGGCCGGTGCCGGCGAGGGAAATGTGTCAGCAGTGCCGTCGCCGCTGGTCGGCTTGTAACTGCCGGTCTGCGGATCGGTGTTGGTCCCGATCGTGCCGGCCGCGTCATCCGCAAATGTCCAGACACGGTCATCGACATTGATGGTTCCCGAGGCGTCCGAGAGAAAGATGTATTTAGCGCCGGTCGGCCCGACGAGCAGTACGTCGAGGTCATTCATCCGCTGATGGCTGACGCCGTTGAGCGTGACGGCGACGCGCGTGATCGTCCCGGTCATACCGGCGACCGTGATCTGCGATGGATAGACCGAGGCGGTCGTCGGCGCCGTTTGCGAAGGTACGGCATTGATCGTCACGCTCGTGTTGTTGGAAAAGACCGTATTCGGCGCTACCGGCCGGACCTGAGCGGGCACGGCGGCCGTAAGCGAAAAGACGATCAAGAGAACCTGCAGGATTGCTGACCGGGAACGACCGCTGTGATGGAACATAACTACCTCCGGGATTTCGACTTCTTAGCTGAACAGTATCACCATCCGCGGCCGCATTCAACGCCCCTCTGAGCGTGACTGCCGGCCGACGACCTTGACGGCGCCGCGCCATTTTTCGTGCAGTTCAAACCGCCATA
>CALDGX010000244.1 GCA_937941715.1 uncultured Chloracidobacterium sp.
ATTGTGGTGGCCAGAGACGGGGTCGAACCGCCGACACGCGGATTTTCAGTCCGCTGCTCTACCAACTGAGCTATCTGGCCAAGGTCGCATCCGGAACTGAACCGTGTGCGAATTTGTAAGTGTAAATAAGCGGTTTGTTGATGTCAAATCACATTCGGTTGTTGCTTGAGAGCGAGAGTCGGGAAATGTTTGACATTCGGCGTGCGAATCATATAATCACGGTTTGACCGCCGGCAAGGTTGTCGGCGACATTATTTATAACGTTGGTCAAGGATAAAAGAGGTAACGAAATTATGATAAAGATCATTAGCGGCATCGTTGTCGCGTCGGCAGCATTTGCCGTAGGCTGCGGCGGCGGCGCGCCGGTAAACAGTAACTCAAACAAACCTGCCGCCAATGTCGGCACCGGCCCGGTCAATGTCGATCCGGCAAATATGCCGGCCGGCATCTCGACGGTACCGGTCCAGCCGTCGGCAAATACAACCCCCGGCATCCCGGCGACGAACACGGCCGTTCCGAAAGGTGCTACACCTACCCCGGGCATCCCGAGTCCGGAAGAATTGAAAAAGGGAATGAAACCCGGAGCGACCCCGACGCCCGGCATCCCGAGCCCGGAGGAACTGAAAAAGGCGATGAGCGGAAAGTTGCCGACCAATGCTCCTCCGCCTCCGCCGCCGGGCGACGCTCCGATGATGAAGAGCACCAAAAAGAAACCCCAGTAACGATCAGGGTGATCATTCAAAAAGGAAAGGCGGGACCGCTATGGCCCCGCCTCTTTTGTGATCAAATTACCGCAAGTCAGCTAGGCCGCGGCGGCGTCGGATTTTGCAAATCCGAGTTCGGCCTTGACATCATTCTCGATCCGCTCGAGCAGTTCGCGGTTTTCCTTGAGCATATTCTTGACGTTATCGCGGCCCTGGCCGAGCCGTTCGCCCTTGTAAGAGAACCACGCTCCGCTCTTTTCGACGATATTGTGATTGACCGCCAAGTCAAGCAGGTCGCCCTCACGTGAGATACCCTCACCGTACATGATGTCGAACTCCGATTCGCGGAAGGGCGGAGCGCATTTGTTCTTGACCACCTTGACGCGCGTGCGGTTGCCGACGACCTTGTCACCGTCCTTGATGGCACCGATCCGGCGAATATCCAACCGCAGACTGGCGTAAAATTTGAGGGCCTTGCCGCCCGTCGTCGTTTCCGGCGAACCAAAAAAGACGCCGATCTTCTCACGCAGCTGGTTGATGAATATAAAGCACGTGTGCGACGACGCGACGATCGCCGTGATCTTTCTGAGTGCCTGCGACATCAATCTCGCCTGCAGGCCGGGAAGCGAATCGCCCATTTCGCCATCGAGTTCCGCCCTCGGAACGAGAGCAGCGACCGAATCGATAACGATGACATCGACACTGTTCGACCGCACCAGCGTTTCAGCGATCTCAAGCGCCTGTTCGCCCGAGTCCGGCTGCGAGATCAGCATATCGTCGATGTTCACGCCGAGCTTGGTGGCATATTCCGGGTCCATCGCATGTTCGGCATCGATATATGCACAGACGCCGCCTTCGCGTTGAGCGGACGCGACGACCTGCAATGCGAGGGTCGTCTTACCGGAACTTTCCGGCCCGTACACCTCAACGATCCGGCCGCGGGGAAAGCCGCCGACACCTATCGCTGCATCAAGGCTGAGACAATTGGTCGAGATCGCCCCAACATCGTCGTGAGGCCGCTCGCCGAGCCGCATGATCGACCCTTTGCCAAACTTCTTTTCGATCTGAGCCAATGCCGACTCGATCGCTTTACCTTTATCCAAGCTCATTATTTGGTTCTCCTGAATTGACCCTTAAAGATTCTCGGCCGACCATCTTCGACCCTGGGAACAGCCTAACATGTTATTCGCCGTGATGCAATGGTGTTGCACCAATGCAACGCATTCCGGCGAACTTTCACGCCCGAAAGCGGGCTGACCGTTAGGACTGAGCGAATATCGCAAAGTGTATTCCAGGCGGCCTCGAAATTCAAGGTGAACCGGGACAGCGCCCGTATTTGTTCATGCAGGCCCGAGTTCGGCGAGTGTTTGGAGCCGAAAAGTTGATGTCTCGGCTTTTGACAATGCGTTTCGCAGTGACTAAAATCACGGTTTGGTTTTTGGTCGGCGCGCATTACTTTCGGCTAAAAGATTATGGACGAGATCCAGAATAGAGTTACGCGGTGTGTCGGGGTCGAGGTTACAAACAGTTCGTTGAACGCTGTCTGCCTTGACGACTCCGGCTCGATCTCGGCGACCCATTCGGTCGAGGTTGATTTTCGCGAACGTTCTTCCACTCAGGTCGCCGCATTCATCGAAACATTAAAAGGGATATTCGGCCAGTTCGACCTGGTCGGCGTGGCCGTACCGGGGCTCGTGTCCAGAGACGCCAAATCGGTTGCATTTTCGGCTCATATTCCGGAGCACTCGGGCCTCGACCTCGCGGCCGAGATCGCTGCTGCGACCGGTGTCCGTGCTTATGTCGAAAACGACGCGAACGCCGCGGCTTACGGCGAGTACATACTCGGGGCCGGACGCGGAAGCCATAATATCTTTTATGCGACGCTCGGGACCGGCGTCGGCGGAGCGTTCATCTTTGAGGGCGAGATCTGGCGCGGTGCAGCCGGTTTCGCCGGCGAATTTGGTTATGTCCCGATCAACTCCGAGGGGATGCGTCTCGAAGAGGTCGCTTCGTCAGCAAACATCATCAGGCGAACCCGCAGCCGGTTTCATCAAGACAATACGTCGTCGCTGGTCGACATAGATGAGAACCTGATGACTATCTCAGACATCGTGACCGCTGCGATCGCAGAGGATGATTTTGCGAAGTTGATGCTCGAGCGGACCGGTAACTATGTCGGGACCGCGGTCGCGAGCGTGATCAATCTTTTGAATATTGAGCGGATAATCGTCGGCGGAGAGATAATGCGGGCAGGCAGCATCGTGCTCGATTCGATAATTGCCCGTGCCCGCGAGCTCTCATTCAGCCCGTCATTTGCGTCGACCGTGATCGCCGCGGGTGAACTGGGTTCGAACGCATCTGCCGCCGGAGCGGCGCTATTGGCGGCGAGGGCCTCCTGATCGATCATCGTGCGGAATATCAGCGAACTGTTTTTGTTTATCAGCGAAACTTATTTCGTGAAAAATTGCACAAGCTTGCGGCAGCGGGTAAATTTCTACTAAACGAGAGTTGCGGATTACTGAACTTTTAGTAAAATCAGAGCAGTTTTACAGTTCGCATTCTTTCAGAACAAACCGATTTAGCGATTTCCGCTTAGTTTTCGCCAAGTGAAAACTGGGAGTCGGTGAAGTTTTATTTTCGCAGTTGAGCGAGCGCGAGAGACTTACAAATGGCACAGATCTTCAATAAAAGTGCAAATAACATCGCCAAGATCAGCATGGTCCTGGTGGTCGTATTGGCAGGAGTGGCGGGTTTTGCGTTTACGCAGATATCTCGTTCGTCATATTTGACGGGCCGTTACCTCGAAAAGCAGCAGCCGGTCCAGTTCAGCCACAAACACCATGTCGGTGACGACGGCATCGATTGCCGCTATTGCCACACGTCGGTCGAAACGACGGCCTCGGCAGGTATGCCGCCGACCCAGACGTGTATGAATTGTCACTCTCAGATCTGGGCAGACAGCCCTTATTTGGAACCGGTTCGGGCGAGCTTCCGCGATAATAAGCCGATCGAGTGGGAGAGGGTGCACGACCTGCCCGAGTACACCTATTTCAACCATAGTATTCACGTTGCGAAGGGCGTAGGATGTTCGACTTGCCACGGCCAGATCGACAATATGCCGGCTGTCTATCAGGAAAATACGCTCCAGATGGAATGGTGCCTTGCCTGCCACCGCAACCCTGAGAAATTCATCCGGCCCAAATCCGAGATCTACAACATGAAGTGGCAGGACGGCGACCTTGACACCGCCGAGCGTGACAAGTTGAAGGCCGATTACAAGATCCGCAGCCGAGAGATGATGACGAGTTGCTCTACCTGTCACAGGTAAGCGATCAACCAGAGGAACTAGAAGAAAGATGTCCAGTTCGGAAACCAAAACCACTTTTGCATCGCTGAGAGACAAGATATTGTCTCAAAACGGTAAAGACTATTGGCGCAGCATCGAGGAGCATGCCGACACTCCCGAGTTCAAGGAGTTTATCTCGCAGGAGTATCCCCATGAGATCGAAGAGTGGGACAACAGTCTCAGCCGTCGAAACTTCGTGAAGGTAATGGGAGCGTCACTTGCTCTCGCCGGCTTGAGCGGATGTGTGATCCAGCCGCCCGAGAAGATCGTTCCGTATGTCCGTCAGCCCGAAGGCAGCCTGCCCGGCAAACCGATGTTTTATGCGACCGCAATGTCGCTGAGCGGTGTCGCGACAGGGCTTTTGGCAAAGGCATTTGAGCATCGCCCGGTCAAAGTCGAGGGGAACCCCGACCATCCGGGCAGCCGCGGTGCTACCGACGTTTTGGCTCAGGCATCGGTTCTGGATATGTACGATCCGGACCGCTCACAGGAGGTCACATTTCGCGGCAGTCCCAAGAATTGGGAGAGTTTCATGGCAGAGTTCCGTGCCGCGATCGACGAGAACCGTAAGGACGGCGGTGCAGGGATCAGATTCTTGACCGAGACGGTCACTTCGCCGACGCTCATCGATCAGTTCACCAAGTTGAAGGCCGAACTCCCCAACGCGAAATGGGTCCAGTACGAGCCGGTCAATAATGACAACGTTTTGGCAGGTGCCAAACTCGCGTTTGGGACGCCCGTTCAGCCGATCTACAAATTTGATAAGGCTGAGAGGATACTTTCGCTCGACGCAGATATATTCTCGGGTTTCAACGTCGCGTACCTTAAGGATTTTGCAAAGGGCCGTGCGTTTGACGAGGAAAAGAAAGAGATCAACCGTCTTTACTCGATCGAGACGACCGTTAGCCTGACCGGGGCCAAGGCCGATCATCGCCTGGCCGTTAAGCCGAGTCAGATGGCCGAGATCGCCAAAGCTGTGGCGAAGGCAGTCGGAGTCGCTGGAGCGACATCAACCTACACCGAAAATGCCGCGTGGATCGCGGCAATGGCCAAGGACCTTTTGGCATTTAAGGGCAGATCTTTGGTGGTCGCGGGCGATAATCAGGCCCCGATCGTTCACGCTTTGGCACATGCGATCAATGCCGCACTTGGCAATGCCGGCCAGACGGTCGTCTACATCGACCCGCTTTCGCCCGGATCCGAAAAGACGCAAGTTGAACAGTTCAAGGAACTTATCGGCGATATCGACGGCAACCGAGTGAAGATGCTGGTAGTGCTGGGCGGTAACCCGGTCTATAATTCGCCGGCTGATCTGAAGTTGTCGGCCGAGCGGATGAACAAGATCGCTCTGCGTGTCCATCTTGGGCTTCACCAGGACGAAACCGCTGAACTGTGCCATTGGCACGTCAACGGCAAGCATTACTTCGAAGGTTGGAGCGACGGCCGTGCGTTTGACGGTACCGCCACAATAGTCCAGCCGATCATCGCCCCGCTTTATGACGGGAAGAATGCTCATGAGGTCGTACAGCTCTTTTTCAAAGAAGGGTTCGACAAAAAGGATTCCGACATCGTAAAGGCCTATTGGCAATCGGCGAACATTGCTGCGGCGGCAGCAAAGGCCCCCGAACCCGCGAAGGTCGAGGCTAAGACCGAGGCAAAGGCCGGCGAGAAGACCGATGCCAAGGAAGTGGCAAAGGAAACGGCTCCGGCGGACGCCGCGAAGAAAGAAGCTCCAAAGGAAGCCCCTAAGGCGGCTGTCCCTGCAGCTGTCCCCGCAGCGGTTGCGCCGAAGACGTTCGAAGATAACTGGAACAAGGCGGTCCATGACGGCGTCGTGCCGAACACGGCATCGGCCCCCAAGTCGGTAACTGCCACAACGGCATTCCTTAGCCAGCCTGAAGCAAAGACCACCGGATCGGGCAGTCTCGAGATCAGCATTTTGCCGGATCCGTGCGTCTATGACGGCCGTTTCGTAAATAACGGCTGGCTGCAGGAACTGCCGAATCCGTTGAACAAGATCACCTGGGACAACGTCGCATTGATCAGCCCGAAAACGGCCGCTAAATTGGGCATTAATACGGGTAATGACGCCCGCGAATATGTTGGCGGCTCGCAGGGGACGAGTTTTATTAACACGAAGGGCGGAAACCAGTTTTCTGACCTCGTCACATTGAAGTATCAGGGCGGCGAGATCTCAAAGCCGGTTCCGATGTGGATCGCCCCGGGACAGCCCGACGACGTTATCACCATTTACATGGGATACGGCCGCACAAGGGCCGGAAAGGTCGGTACCGGACTTGGCTACAGCGCCTTTGACGTTCGCCGCTCAGACGCGATGAACTTCGGCTTTGGCGAGATCAGCAAGAAAGGCGAGACGACGACGATCGCTTCGACCCAGATCCACTTCAATATGGAAGGCCGCGATCTGCTTCGTGTTTGGGATGTGGATGAGTTCGTGGCGGAACCGGAAATGGGCCATCAGCACGACGAGTACGACAAATCGATGTACCCGTACGAGCAGCACACGAAGATCTACGATCAGAATACGAAATGGGCGATGTCGATCGATCTCAATTCGTGCGTCGGCTGTAACGCGTGTGTCGTGGCTTGTCAGGCTGAGAATAACATCCCGGTCGTTGGCAAAGAGCAGGTCAACCGCAGCCGTGAAATGCACTGGCTTCGCATTGACGCCTATTTCGGCGGCGGAGACATCAATGATCCGGACGGACCTTACTTCCAGCCGGTGCTCTGCCAGCAGTGCGAGCAGGCTCCGTGCGAGGTCGTTTGTCCGGTCCACGCGACCGTTCACAGTGCCGAGGGCCTCAACGACATGGTTTATAACCGCTGCGTCGGAACTCGTTATTGCTCGAATAACTGCCCGTACAAGGTACGCCGCTTCAATTTCCTTTTGTACCAGGATTGGAACACCCCGCAGTACAAGCTGATGCGAAACCCCGAGGTTTCGATCCGCAGCCGCGGCGTCATGGAAAAATGCACGTACTGCACCCAGCGTATCGCTGCCGCCCGTATCGAGGCCCAAAAGGACGGTGCCCGCAAGATCCGCGACGGCGAAGTGATCACGGCGTGTCAGTCGGCGTGCCCGACGGACGCCATCATCTTCGGCGACATGGGTGATCCGGAAAGCAAGGTAGCCAAGGCCAAGAAGGACCACCGCGACTACACGCTGTTGAATGAACTTAACACGCAGCCGCGAACGACCTATATGGCGGGCCTCAAGAACCAGAACAAGGAAATGCCGGATTACAGGGCACCTGAAAAACGGAAAGCCAAGCCGGCGAAGGCAGCCGAAACCACGAAACCGGGAGGCGAGGCTCACTAGCGGCCTCACGGCAAATTGTTCGCAGCGAACAAACGGGACGGCTGGCAATTGGGCCGTTTGAGTTAGAAAAATATGCAGGAAAAGGACTTACAACAGAAGTTGCGCCCGGCAATGGTCGAGGGTAAGCACTCGTTTGCAAGTGTTACCGACAGCATCAGCGACATTACGCTTAAGAAGCGGACGCCGTTCGGATGGTTCATCGGGTTTGGTATCGCGTTCATGGTCGCGCAGCTGCTGATGTTCTCGGTCATTTGGCTCCTCGCCAATGGTATCGGCGTTTGGGGAAATAATCAGCCGGTCGGTTGGGCGTTCGACATTATCAACTTCGTTTGGTGGATCGGTATCGGCCACGCCGGAACCTTGATCTCGGCCATTCTCTTGCTGCTCAATCAGAAATGGCGTACATCGATCAATCGATTCGCCGAGGCAATGACGCTTTTTGCCGTGGCCTGCGCCGCGATGTTCCCGCTGCTGCATACGGGTCGTCCGTGGCTCGCGGCTTACTGGCTTTTCCCGTACCCGAACACAATGGGCCTCTGGCCGCAATTTCGTAGCCCGCTGATCTGGGACGTTTTTGCGGTTTCGACCTACGCAACAGTGTCCGCACTTTTTTGGTACGTCGGCCTGATCCCGGATTTCGCGACGCTTCGCGACCGGGCCAAGAATAAATACTTTAGGTTTGTTTACGCGGCTCTCTCGTGGGGCTGGCGCGGTTCGGCTCGGCATTGGCATCGGTATGAGATCACTTATCTCATTCTTGCCGGTCTTTCGACGCCGCTCGTTCTTTCAGTTCACTCGATCGTTTCGTTCGACTTCTCGGTTTCGCAGTTGCCCGGCTGGCACGCGACGATATTCCCGCCGTATTTCGTTGCGGGAGCCGTGTTTGCCGGATTTGCGATGGTACTGATCCTCTGTATCCCGCTCCGCCGTTGGTACAGAATGGAAGATTTTATTACCAAGACCCACCTTGTCTTTATGTCAAAGGTGATGCTCGCCACCGGCTTGATCGTTGTTTACGGTTACGCAATGGAAGCGTTCTTTGGTTGGTACAGCGCGGCCGAGTATGAAGTATTCATGGTCAAGAACCGCATCTGGGAAGGCCCGTATTGGTGGTCATATTGGCTCCTGATCTTCTGTAACGGATTGTCGATCCAATTGCTCTGGTTCAAACGGTTCCGTGAGAGCGAATTCTGGCTCTTCACCATTTCGATCATCGTGAGCGTTGGTATGTGGCTCGAGCGATTCGTCATCATTGTGACGAGTTTGCATCGCGACTTTTTGCCGTCGTCGTGGGCAATGTACAGCCCGACGATGATCGACTGGTCGATGTTTATCGGCACGATCGGTTTCTTTTTCACCTTGCTGTTCCTGTTCGTACGGTTTGTCCCGATCATCTCGATATTCGAGGTGCGGACGCTGCTGCCGGAGGCCAATGTTCATGGCCATCATCAGGATTTTGAGGCGAACGTCAACGAGGTCGAATACACATATGACAGGACCGATCCGCCGAACGAATAGGCTGCGGATCCAGGATATTAGTTTTAGTAATCGAATTTAGATATGGGCAACAACATATACGGAATTCTGGCCGAGTTTGACACGGCGACCGAGATGGTCGACGCGGCGAACAAGGTGCGCGAGGCCGGCTATACCAAGACCGATGCTTTTTCGCCTTTCCCGCTCCACGAGATCGACGAAGCCTTAGGCATCAAGCGGAGTATTTTGCCGTACCTTATCTTTGCGGGAGGCCTGACCGGCCTGATGTCGGGACTCGGCCTGGTATATTTCGTCCACGTGATCGACTATCCGATCATCGTCGGCGGACGTCCGCATTTCAGCCTGCCGGCCTTCATCCCGCCGATGTATGAGCTGACGATCCTATTTTCGGCGGCGGTCGCTGTTTTTGGAATGTTGTTTCTCAACGGACTGCCGGCACCGTATCATCCGTGCTTTAACGTTCCGCGCTTCGCCTTGGCGACCCGCGAGAAGTTCTTTTTGATCATCGAGGCCGAAGATCCGCAGTACGATTACGAAAGGACCCGGAGCTTTATGGAAAGCCTCAACGCACAGGAGGTGTTCGATGTACCTGAATAACCTTCTATTGACTAACAGATCTATGATTCGGCGGCTCGGTTTTACAATGTGCTTCACTGCTTTTGCGGTGCTGACCGGATGCGGTGTGCGGTTTGATATGCAGGATCAGCCGCGTTACAAGGCTTATAAAAAGAGCGAGTTCTTCGCGGACAAGCGTGCTTCCCGCGACGCCCCGGAAGGGACGATCGCCCGCGGGCAGCTTCGCGACAACAAGGCGTTCTACACCGGGAAGATAGACAACCCCAACCCGAACGCCGAGGTCGCCGCGACGACGAACGCGGCCGGTAACACGATCGTTACGTCATTTCCGAACGCGATCGATGAATTTCCGATCCCGGTCACCAAGGAACTCGTCGACCGCGGGCAGGAGCGTTACAACATCTACTGTATCGTCTGCCACGGCCCGGTCGGCAAGGGCGACGGAATGATCGTCCGACGCGGATTTTCGGCGCCGCCGACATACCATGACGATCGGCTCAGAAACGCTCCGGTCGGACACTTTTTTGACGTGATCTCAAATGGTTGGGGCAAGATGAATAGTTACGGAGCTCAGATCCAACCGGCGGACCGGTGGGCGATAGTCGCCTATATCCGGGCCCTGCAGGTGAGCCAAAACCCTGAGACGAACCTTAAGATGAATAACAGTACTGAGGCAAATACGACGGCTCCGAAAGCGGCCGAACCTGCCAACACTCACGGAGGTGGCAAGTAAATGGCCGAACTCGAAAAATATTACGCACCGGCGATCGTCAGTAAATGGCGAACTCTGGCTTTAGGTGTCGGCGGAATTGCACTCATCATCTGGGCGGTCGGCTGTTATTTCAATACCGAACAGGCACTGCGTTCGTGGTTGGTAGGCTTTATTTTCTGGGGCGGCATCGGCCTCGGCAGCCTCGGCGTATTGATGCTTCAATACCTGACGGGCGGTGCCTGGGGGGTCGTGATTCGCAGGACGGTCGAGGCCGGTTCGCGGACACTGCCGCTGATCGCGCTTCTTTTCATCCCGCTGGCCATCGGCGTTTACACGCACAAGGTATACGAGTTTACTCATCTCCCGGCTGATGATCCGGTCATGCAGCATCGCGGTGTATTTATGGCTCCGTGGTTCTGGATCGTCCGCTCGGTCATTTATTTCGCACTATGGTACGTAATGGTCCATTTGCTCAATAAGTGGTCCGCAGCTCAGGACAAGATCGATAATCTCGCCGATTCCGAACGCCTCCTGGACCGTGCGTCGCGTTTTTCCGGGCCGACGATGGTCATTTACGCCCTGATCGTCACCTTTGCGGTGGTCGATTGGGTGATGATGCTGGATCCGCATTGGTTTTCGACGATGTGGGGGCTGCTTTTCGTCGCAGGATGGGGATTGAGCTGTTTCTGTTTCGTGGTAGCCGTAATGGCCGCACTTTCCAACAAATCGCCAATGGACGGCGTACTTGGAAAACGTCATTTTCATGATCTCGGCAAGCTGATGCTGGCCCTTACCATGGTCTGGGCGTACTTTAACTTCTCGCAGTTCCTGATCATTTGGTCAGGCAACCTGCCGGAAGAGACCACCTGGTATCTGACGCGTATGAAGGGCGGCTGGGGATATATGGGCGTAATGCTCATCGTCTTCCACTTTGCCTTCCCGTTCCTCGTTTTGCTGCAGCAGGATTTCAAGCGAAAGGCTCGCTGGCTGGCGTCGCTCGCGATGTTCATTCTGGTAATGCGTGTCATCGATATGTTCTACCAGATCGGGCCGACACCGCGGATCACTGAGGGGATAGCGTCGGGTGCATTCCACATTGACTGGCTTGATATTGTCGCTCCGATCGCGATCGGCGGCATCTGGCTTTGGTGGTTCTTCGGAGAGCTTTTGAAGCGTCCGATGGTGCCGGTTCAGGATCCGTTCTTTGCAAGTGCGGTTGAGCATGGAAAAGGGCACTAATAGAGTTTTTGTTTATTTGCTTTCGTAATAGCTATGTCAAAGAAACATGTAAATACTCCGGCCGATTTTGATAAAGGCTATGAGGAAAATGAGATCGGCCTGAAGGGTATCGTCTATTTCGGTATCGGGCTGTTTCTTCTGATCGTGATCACGTTTGGCCTGATGTGGGCCTTTCTGGGCACGATGCGTGACTATGCGACCGAGACTGCAGGTCCGGCCAATCCGATGAGATTGCCCGACAAAGACCGCCTTCCGGCCGAACCGAGGCTGCAGGCAGCTCCCGGATTTGGGGTAGATTCCGAAAACGGGCGTGTGAACCTCGAGCTGCGTGCCCCGCAGTCAGAATATTGGGAATTGCAGAAGCAGTGGGATGAACTTTGGGCCAAGGGCCAAAAGGACCCCAAAACAGGAACGGTAATTTCGCTGCCGATCGACGAGGCCAAGAAGAAGTTTCTTGCAGGCCCGATCAAGGCAAAGTCCGGCGCTGAGGCTGAAAAGTTCTTAAAGGACTCGCGAATGTTCATTTCTGATGCTGGGGCCGGCCGATCGGCATCGGAGACACAAAGGTAGTACGAAATGAAAAAAGATTCGCCGAAATCAGCGGTTTTGATGGTGAAGCTTTGTGCTTTGACAATAATATTAACGGCTTTCATCGCGGTGCCGGCACAGAAGTCCGAACACTACAACTCACCGTTGTATGCTCCGAAGACCTATGATCCGTCGCAGATGTCCTCTAACGGTCTGCCGGAGGCTCTTCAGTCGATCGGGATAGAACAGAAACTCGGCGACAAACTGCCAATGGACGTTGAGTTAAAGGATGAAGACGGACGGGCAGTAAAACTGGGCGATTATTTTAGCAAGGGCAAACCGGTCATCATCGCTTTTGTCTATTACGAATGCCCGATGCTGTGCAATCAGGTTTTGAATGGCCTGACAGGCTCTTTGAAGGGGATCAATTTTGACGCGGGAAAGGACTTTGACGTGTTGGCGATCAGTTTTGACGCCCGCGAGAATGATAAGCCGGAACTGGCCAAGAACAAAAAGGCCGGCTATGTCGAACGTTATGGCCGACAGGGCAGCGAAAACGGTTGGCACTTCCTGACCGGATCGCAGGCGTCGATCGATCAGGTCACAAAAGCGGCTGGGTTCAGCTATAAGTGGGACGAAAAGTCCAATCAGTTCGCCCACGCCGGCGGAATTATGATCACGACGCCGGATGGCAAACTGGCAAGATACCTCTACGGTATTGATTACGCCCCGAAAGATCTTAAGTTCGGCTTGATGGAATCGGCCGAAAGCCGGGTGGGGAATCCGGCAGAGCAGCTTTTGCTCTATTGTTATCATTACGACCCCTCAACGGGTAAGTACGGCCTGGCGATCTTGAACGTGATCAGGCTGGGAGCAATAGCGACATTGATAGGTATGGGGGCCATGGCACTCGTATTTTGGCGGAGGAATAAGCGTAAGGCCGCGTAACGCGCGGGGCTGATCGATGAATACGGCGGTTCGCTGATCATGCCGACACCGTAGTTTTAAGTAGTATCAGGTCCGAAAGAGATTATGCAGAACACTAGTTGGGTACCATTATTTCCGGAGCAAGCGTCAACATTCGCCTGGCAGGTTGATGCTCTGTATTTCTACCTCATATTCGTGAGCGTAGCGTTCTCGATCCCTATTATCGCGGCGATCTTTTTCTTTTCGATGAAATATCGCGCAAAGGAAAAATACGCGACGCCGGATGAGATCCACGGTTCAATGGTTCTGGAAACGGTCTGGTCGATCATCCCCTTCGTTATTTCGATGACGATCTTTCTGGGCGGGGCGATCATTTACTTTCAGCAATACACGCCGCCTGAAGACGCGATGGAGATCTACGTTGTCGGCAAACAGTGGATGTGGAAGGTCCAGCATGAGACCGGACAACGTGAGATAAACGAACTTCACGTGCCGGTCGGGCGCAAGATCAAGTTAACGATGACCACCGAGGACGTTCTGCACGATTTCTCGATCCCCGCGTTTCGTACCAAGGCGGACGTTGTGCCGGGCCGATACACTTATATGTGGTTCGAGGCGACCAAGCCGGGCAAATACCATCTGTATTGCGCGGAATATTGCGGTCTCAATCACTCGGGTATGGGCGGCTGGGTCTATGTCATGGAGCAGCGTGACTTCGACAATTGGTTGAGCGGCAACGTATCGGGTCAGACACCCGTCGAAGCCGGAAAGGACCTGTTCCAGAATAAACTTGGCTGTGCCTCGTGTCATGCCGGCGGTGCCGGTCAACGCGGAGCCAAACTCGAGGGTATCTTTAACACCGATGTTAAGCTCGTCGGCGGACAAACGGTCAAGGCGGACGACCAGTACCTTAGAAACTCGATCCTGAACCCGGCGTCGCAGGTGGTCGAGGGCTATCAGCCGATCATGCCGACCTTCAAGGGCCAGGTTACTGAAGAACAGTTAAATTCGCTCGTTGCCTACATCAAATCGCTGAGCCCCGGAGCTGCCGCCCCCACGGCCTCCGCACCGGCGGCAGCCCCGGCGATGTCGGCCAATTCTAATACCGCAGCGGCTAACAAAACGGCGCCAGTTAAGCCGGCAGCGAACAGCAACAAGTAGGGTAGTAAAAGAATATGCAAACGCAAGATGCAATGAATGCGGAGATGGCGGCCAAGCCGGAGATGAACTATCTGAACAACGGTTCGTCCCTGAAGTCGTGGCTATTGACTAAAGATCACAAACGCATCGCACTGATGTATTTGATCTCAGTGTCGGTGTTCTTTTTCATGGGCGGCCTCTATGCCGCTGCGATCCGGCTTGAACTTCTGACGCCGTCCAGTGACCTGCTTGAGTCGGGTACCTACAACAAGGTATTCACCCAGCACGGTATTCTGATGATCTTTTTCTTCCTGATACCGTCGATCCCCGCCATCCTGGGTAACTTTTTGCTGCCGCTGATGATCGGGGCAAAAGATTTGGCACTTCCGCGCATTAACCTCCTAAGCCTATATATTTACTGGGTCGGAGGAGCCTTTACTCTGTTTGGCCTGATGCAGGGCGGAGTCGATACCGGTTGGACGTTCTATACGCCTTACAGCACGACCTTTTCAAATTCATATGTGATGGCCGTCGGCCTCGGTATCTTCATTAACGGATTTTCGTCGATCCTGACCGGACTTAACTTTATCGTGACCATTCACACGATGCGTGCTCCGGGGATGACGTGGTTCCGCCTGCCGCTGTTCGTTTGGGCACACTATGCGACCAGCCTTGTAATGATCCTTGGTACGCCGGTGGTTGCCATTACGATCCTGATGCTTGCCCTTGAGCGGGTCGGCCGCGTCGGTATCTTTGACCCGTCGATCGGCGGCGACCCGATCCTGTTTCAGCATCTATTCTGGTTCTATTCTCATCCGGCGGTGTACATCATGATCCTGCCGGGAATGGGCGTAATAAGCGAGCTCATTTCAAACTTTTCACGTAAGAAGATCTTTGGCTACGAGTTCATTGCATTCTCGTCGATCGCCATCGCGGTCTTTGGTTTCCTGGTCTGGGGCCACCATATGTTCGTCAGCGGACAGTCGGTGTATGCCGGATTGGTATTCTCGTTCCTGACAATGGTCGTGGCGGTGCCGTCGGCGATCAAGATGTTCAACTGGACAGCCACGCTATTCAAGGGATCGATCACCTTCGATACCCCGATGCTTTATGCAATGGGCTTTATGGGGTTGTTCCTCATCGGCGGATTGACGGGGCTGTTCCTTGGGTCGGTCGGCCTCACGGTCCACCTCACGGATACCTATTTTGTCGTGGCCCACTTTCACTACGTGATGGTCGGCGGACAGGTCATTGCCTATTTGGGCGGTATCCACTATTGGTGGCCGAAGATAACCGGGCGGATGTACTCGGAGTTTTGGGGAAAGATCTCTGCAATGCTCGTTTTTGTCGGGTTTAACCTTACGTTCTTCCCGCAATTCATCCTCGGTTATCAGGGCATGCCGCGTAGATATGCGTCGTATCCGGAAGAGTTGCAGGTGCTCAACATATTTTCGACGGCCGGAGCATCAGTGCTCGGCGTCGGCCTGATCATGCCGGTGCTTTATCTCGGCCATTCGCTGCTGTTTGGCAAGAGGGCCGGCGATAACCCGTGGATGCTGCCAGGACTTGAGTGGCGCACGAGCTCACCACCTCCGACCGAGAATTTTGAGACCATGCCCGTCGTGACATGGGAAGCATACGAGTTTGGCGAGGAGAGCGGCCTCGATCTTGATGAAGCGAGACGGCGCGAAGCCGCCGCCGCATTGGCATAGAATGAAACACGACGGGCCGGGCGGCGTGAGTGATCACATCAGGCCGGCTCCGATAAGAGTATCTAGTTTGGATTCTCAATAGATAAATAATGTCGACACACGCAGATACACACGAACATCATCACGCTCCGGGTCTTCAGCATCAGTTTGAAGACATGAAGCAGCAGGAAGAGTCCGTCTCGATCGGGATGTGGATGTTCCTTGTGCAGGAGATCATGTTCTTCGGCGGGCTGTTTACGGCCTATTTGGTATTCCGGTCGCGGTACCCGATGGCCTTTGCCGCCGGCAGTAACCACCTGGACGCTTTTCTCGGCGGGCTTAACACGCTGGTGCTGATCGTCAGTTCGCTGACAATGGCGCTGACGGTCTATTACGCTCAGAAAGGCAATCGGAATATGCAGGTCATTCTGATCGTGTTGACGATGTTCTTCGGCACAGTATTCTTGGGCGTCAAGGCCGTCGAATACACCGACAAGTACAACAGCGGTCTGATCCCGGTAGCGGGATTGAACAAAAAGACCAAGGCCGGCGAACCGGCGGCCGAGCACAAGGCCTTTGTGCTGCCATTCGAGACGGTCGCTTCCGCAGCTGAGAAAAAACCAGGTGCCCCTGAACATGCCTATGTTAATCCGCACGGCGAGTTTCAGTGGCACGAGTACGAACTGATCCAGCACACTATCGAGGCTCAGGAAAAGGAGCCAAACGTTCAACATCTGACCGCCGCGGAAAAGATAGGGTATTTCTCAAATGGAAAACTCGACGAGAACAAGTTTCGCGACAAGGTGCGGATCTTTTTCTGGATATATTTTGTTATGACGGGCCTGCACGCATTGCACATGATCGTCGGACTCGGGCTGATGACATGGCTGCTCTGGAAGGCGTGGAAGAACACATATAGTGCCGAGTACTATATGCCGGTCGAAATGTCCGGACTCTACTGGCACTTCGTTGATATTGTTTGGATTTTCCTGTTTCCGCTGCTCTATTTGCTCGGCAGACACTTTATACACTAGGGAGAAATGATGTCGGATAATCATTCAGAAGAACAACATATAGGGATCCCGGGCTATCTGGTCATTTTTGGGATATTGTTTGTCGGCACGATCATCACGTATTACGTTGCACTGACCGATCTTGACAGCATTTTTGTCGGTGCCAATACGCTGGTCGCACTCGGGATCGCATTTTTCAAGATGTCGTGCGTCATGCTCTATTTCATGCACGTGCGGTGGAGCCCGAAACTGATCTGGCTATCGGCTCTTGGAAGCTTTTTCTGGCTCGCGATCATGTTTGCCTTTACCATGCAGGATTATTTCACGCGCGGATCGGGCGTTTTCGGGCAATAGACTTTAACGGCTTTAAATAGGAACACGCGGTGCGGGAGACACGTATTACTCTCGACACCGCGTGTTTGCGCAATTAGGACATCGATTATTGAGCGTGCTATCATCTTCGGTTTGACGGCCTCGCAAGCTATGGCATTAAGTACATTGCCGGACAACGGTTAACACGAGGTCGGCCATCAGAAAGGGATGAAGTTTTTCGGGCAGACAACAATGCGAATCGGACTTTTGACAGTCGTCGCCGCACTACTTTTCGCAGGCGCGTGCAATATTGTAAAGACGGACCAAAAGACCGCACGCCTTCTAAAGACCGAAGACGCCACTCAGGCCGACCTGATCAAAGAGATCAACAGATTTGCGCGAGTTAATTCGATCTATGCCAAAATGCGGCTTAAGTTCGAGGATAATTCCTTTGCCGAATTCGGCAGCAAAGAAGTTTATCGCTCGGCCGACGGTGAGGTCGTGGTGCAGCGGCCCGCGAGCATCTACATGAAGGTTAGTGTTCCGGTGCTGAAATCTGACGTGGCTCAAATGACATCGGACGGCAAGAACTTTCGTGTCGCGATCCTCCAGGACGGAGGCTCGGGTAAATACAAAAAGTTCGTCAAGGGAACGAACAACGCCGATTATTCGAAACTAAGCAAGAATCTGACCTCGTCCAATCTTGATAACGGCACTGCGATCAAGGAGAGCGTAAACGCCTTTGCAAACCTCCGGCCGCAACATTTCACAGATGCGATGCTTGTGCGTCCGGTCGATACGGCAAATGCCTACACGACGAGCACGATCTTTCAGATCGAGGAAGACGCGGCACAGCCCAAAAAATCACCTCTACGGACGGTGATGCGCGGTTATTACCTGCTTGACGAACTGGTCAAACAGGCGGATGGGGCACTGCGGATCGAACGCCGTTTCTGGTTTGACCGCGTCGGCGGTATACGGCTTGCACGCCAGCAGGTTTTTGACGCTGCCGGCGAAGTAGAGTCAGACATTATTTATGGAATGGAAGGCAAGCTGACGTCCGCTGCCGACTATCCCAATATGCCGCTCGAGATCCAGGTCACGCGGCCCAAGGAAAAATATTCGATGAAGCTGACCTATCAGACACCTGAATTGGTAGAGATCGGCGAAACCTACAAAGACTCGGCCTTTATGCTCAAGAACACCTGGAATCTTGAAGAGGTCGATCTCGATCAAAAGTTAAAAGAGATGGTAACGGTCAAGTCGCCTTCGGCAAATACGGCGGACTCGGCACGAAACCCATAGGTCAAATAATGGCACCGATCCTTCGAGCAGAAAATCTTACTAAATCATATAAGGTCGGCAAGGTGGACGTGCCGGCCTTGCGCGGCGTTTCTTTTGAGGTCGAAAAGGGCGAATTCGTCGCAATTATGGGGCCATCCGGTTGCGGCAAATCGACACTGCTGCATCTTCTCGGCGGGTTGTTGAGCCCGACCAGCGGCAGCATTTTGATCGACGGCGAAGACCTTGCCAAGGTCTCTGATGCTCAGCGGACCGATATACGCAGGCGCAAGATCGGTTTTGTATTTCAGCGATTTAATCTTTTTCCAACGCTGACGGCTGACGGAAATCTAAAACTCGCCGAAAAGATCCACACCGGAAACAGCGGCGGCAGTGCCGAAAATCGGCGAAAGGTGTTGAAACTGCTCCAACTCGAAGATAAAATGCATCACAAACCGCTCGAGCTTTCGGGCGGCGAGCAGCAGCGGGTCGCTCTTGCGCGTGCCGTGATCAATAGTCCTGCGATCATTCTCGCGGATGAACCTACGGGCAATCTCGATACCGAAAACTCGGCGATCGTCCTCGAAATGTTCCGTGAACTCAACGAGGAACTCAATCAGACGATCATTATGATCACGCACAATCCCGAGGCGGCAGCGGTCTGTACACGGACCATCCAAATGCGGGACGGGCATATCGTTAATTAGGTATGGGCATTGTACGTAGAATAATCTGGTGGGATTTTGAGCGGGCGTCGTGGCAATGGGACGTGCTGTGCCTTTTGATAATGGCGTTTATTTTCCTGACGCCCAAATCCTGGTTCGAAAAGGCCGATACTGGTGCAACCCAAGCACCGCCGGCTGCCGTCAAACCCTCGTCGCCATCAGCCAAATAGCTTCGGCGTAAAAGTATTGACTATGAAGACAAGAACAAGAGTTTTTAGAACCGTATTGGCCGCATTCGGCCTCGCCGTTTTTTTCGGCGTATTTTCGGTAAGCGAGACAAATGCACAGGTGCTTCGCGAGATCCTCAATCGTATGGATCTCAATTATAAGGGACTGAGTTCGCTGCAGTCAGATGTCACGCTCGTTAAATACAACGAACAGATCGGCAAGAGCGATACCTCGATCGGCAATACCAGCTATTTGCCGAAAACGGCCAAGCGGGCTATGTACGTGCGGATCGACTGGACCAAACCGGTCGCCGAGAGCATTGTCGTTATCGGCGAAGATTACGTGATGTACCGGCCGACGCTTAACCAGGTCATCAAGGGCAAGGCCAACAGTTCAAAGAACTCAAAGGTCCCGGGCAACGCACTTTCCTTCGTCAGTATGTCAAAAGCCCAGCTTCAGGCGAATTACGATGTAAAATATATCGCCGAAGAAGAGATCAAGGGCGGCATCAAAACCTGGCACGTGCTTCTGACGCCCAAGACAGCCACGAGTTACAAGTCGGCCGAGCTCTGGGTTGACGCTGACGGTATGCCGCGACAGGCCAAGATCAATGAGAACAACGGCGATACGACGACCATACTCTTGTCGGCGATCAAAAAGAACGTAAAACTCGACACATCGGTCTTTAAGCTTTCTTACCCGAGCGGCACCAAGGAGATAAAAGGGTAACGGTAAACCGATCGCCCGTGAATCAGTGCCCCGGCCAGAAATCTTCCGGCCGGGGCATTCCGTTATTATTTGAAATCGAACGTGCCAGAACCTATAATCAAGGGTTTAGTTATTGTGGGTAGACGATCTTATGCCAAAGGCAAGCAGTTTTAGCAGGTTTACACGCGGAGTCCGGCACACGGTCCGGGCATTTGCCTCGACCAAACATCCGGTTTTGGTGCATATCGTACCTATGCGCCGATGCAATCTTGCGTGTACGTACTGCAACGAATTCGATAAGACCAGTGATCCGGTGCCGATCGATGTGATGCTCAAGCGTATCGACAAGCTGGCCGAATTTGGTTCGTCCGTAATAACGATCTCAGGCGGCGAGCCGATGATGCACCCGGAGATATACGATATCATCGCCCGCATTCGCCATCATGGGATGATCGCCGGACTAATCTCGAACGGATATTACTTTCAGGTCGATAAGATCAAAAAGCTGAACGAGGCAGGCCTCGATTATCTGCAGATATCGATCGACAACGTAACGCCGGACGACGTGTCGAAAAAGAGCCTCAAGGTTCTCGACGCAAAACTCGTCAATCTGCACGACCACGCAAAATTCAAGGTCAATATCAATTCCGTGGTTGGCGGCGGCGTCGCCAATCCGGACGAAGCACTGCAGATCGCCAATCGAGCACTTGAACTCGGGTTCTCGTCCACGGTGGGTATCATTCATGACAGCGACGGCCTTAACAAAGGCCTGACCGACCGCGAGAAAGAGGTTTATAAGGAGATCAAGGCCAAGGGAGCACGCTCATACGCCCGTTGGAACTGGTTTCAGGACGAACTCGTCGAAGGCGGTGAGTACAAATGGCGGTGCCGAGCCGGTTCACGCTATCTGTATGTCGACGAGG
The DNA here is from genome assembly GCA_937941715.1 of uncultured Chloracidobacterium sp. Taxonomy (GTDB): domain Bacteria; phylum Acidobacteriota; class Blastocatellia; order Pyrinomonadales; family Pyrinomonadaceae; genus OLB17. The sequence continues at coordinate 20,831 of CALDGX010000244.1, forward strand.
CAGGAATCGTCAGTTGGTGCTCACAGCAGCGGGGCACTCCGGGTATTCCATTGCTCGAGTATACTCACGAAGATCTCAGACGAGAGTATCACACCGAAAAGTGGTGCGCGCCTGCATGCACTATCCAGTGCGTTCACCAGGTCGGCCACCTGGACGCATGGCGTGATCCGCAGATCTCACTGGCCGAGTACACCAAGCGAAATGGCGGCCTGAAAAAGGAGACCGTCGCTCGTGTGATAAACGCGGATTAGGGCATACAAAATGATCGATACCGTTAATGTGTGGCACAAGATGATCGAGTCTCGCGATATTGCCGGGCTCGATCTTTTGCTTGCCGACGACGTGGTATTTTTTTCGCCGGTGGTTCATACACCGCAGTCCGGGAAGACGGTAACCAAAATGTATCTGACGGCGGCATACAGCGTGTTTCTGAATGAGACATTTCGCTATGTTCGCGAGGTTGTCGGTGAGCATGACGCGATTCTCGAGTTTGTCGTGGAGATAGGCGGCATATCGGTCAACGGCGTCGATATGCTCAACTGGAACGGCGATGGCAGGATCACCGAATTCAAAGTGATGATCCGGCCGCTAAAGGCCGTCAATCTGATCCACGAAAGAATGGCGGCAATGCTCGCCGGGCGTTCTTGAAAATCGCGACAATTGCGATATTCTGTCCTTAACGAAGGTGAACCAATATGGTCCATAACGAGATGCATCGGACGCATCGCATCGGGTGGCTGCGGGCGGCAGTTTTAGGGGCTAACGATGGCATCGTTTCGACGGCGTCGCTCCTTATCGGTGTGGCGGCGGCCGACTCGGGCCACGGGGCCGTAATGTTGGCGGGTGTGGCAGGCCTGTTTGCCGGAGCGCTCTCGATGGCGGCCGGTGAATACGTCTCGGTGCACTCACAGGCGGATACTGAAAAGGCCGACATTGAGCTCGAACGCAAACATCTCGCCGACGAACCGGAATTCGAGCTGCGTGAACTCGCAGGCATATACGAGGGCCGCGGCCTCAAACCGGATCTGGCCCTGCAAGTTGCCGAACAGCTTATGGCCCACGACGCTCTCGGTGCTCATACCCGTGACGAACTCGGCATAACTGAAACGCTAAGTGCCAATCCGTTGCAGGCCGCCGGATTTTCGGCAGTGAGTTTTGCAATAGGAGCGATGCTGCCGCTCATGGTCGCTTTCCTTTCGCCGGGGCCGCTTATGATCTGGCTGATCGCCTCAAGTTCGCTCGTCTTCCTGACTTTGCTGGGCGGCATTGCCGCACGTGCCGGTGGTGCCGGCGTCTTGACCGGTGCGGTCCGCGTACTCTTTTGGGGAGCGATCGCGATGGGTGCAACGGCATTGGTCGGCAAACTCTTCGGCGCCGGGGTTTAAATAACGTCATATCTTCGATCTCATTCTGTGTCTGCCTTTTCGGCGGCTTAGAGCTCAACGCTTGAGGCTTGCTCCAATTGGGAATAGTCTATTGATAGGCGCCGGAGAATATGTCATTCCCGGCAGGTTCTCCGAATCTTCGCTCTCTGGAGGTTGTTATGGAGAATATACGCGATCTCGCCCGAAAGGTCATCGACGCTAATCTGCCGGTAAGCGCCATTTACACGTCAAATCAAAATCCCCCATTTTATCAAAACGAATTTTCACGGCTTACGAACACCAATCACATCGTTCTGATGGCCGATTGGGAGGCCGGGGGGCGGATGACCGCTTGTAACGGTTTCGTTAATTGGTATGCACAGCAGATCGGGATCAAGGACATCACAAATTGGTTCGAATTGAAAAAGTCCCTAAGCTACTTATACAAGACCGACGCATGGGTTGACGCGGTTGCGGGGCTGAAGCCCAAGTACGGCGATATCCTCCGGCACAAGAGGTATCACGTTGACGTTGCTCTTGATTTCGATGGTCCGTATTTGGTTCGGGCCGCCGCCGGTCAGGGCGATGGGACCGAGCACAGCATGCACCGCCGTCCGCCATTTTCACAAGAGGCGCTTTTATCGGAATACGACGTTCTCCGGCGTGTCCGCGGCGACCAACCCTATGACGCGGCACGACTTGAGGGTTGGCTCGATATCGAACTATATTTTTTGTCGGCACAGATCGTTCCGGTTCCTGAGTGGTTGGTCGGATGGTGGCAGATCTATTGGCGTGGACAAGACTACTTTTACTATTTTGACCGTGATAATGTCGTTAAGTGGACTCAGATCCGACCGCCGACATGGATCACCCCATTTGGTGAGAGCGGCCGTGGCACATTCACGGTCGATTATCCATCCGTGACCACCAAGTGGGACGGAACCGGCACGGTCGAAAAGTTCTTTGTCGAACCACTTTCCGACGATCGGAATATGGCCGGTATGCTTAACGAGACCGAGATCATAACCGCCTTCAAGATGTGACCCGATCGAGCCCGATAGCCGATATTGGAGAAAGCAGGCGAATGGCTTATCATCGTTGGAACGACGTTTATCTATGAAAAAGCTGATCGAGTGTGTCCCGAATTTTAGTGAAGGCCGCGATATGGCCGTTATCAAGCAGATCACGGACGAGATCGAGCGTATCGACGGCGTGAAGTTGCTCGACGTTGATCCGGGAGCGTCGACCAACCGAACGGTCGTGACGTTTGTCGGCGAGCCGGACGCGGTCTGCGAGGCAGCCTTCGCCGCCGTCCGGAAGGCGCAGGAGGTTATCGATATGCGTCAGCACAAGGGTGATCATCCGCGGTTCGGAGCCACCGACGTTTGTCCGCTGGTTCCGATCTCGGGCGTTACGATGGACGAAACTGCCGAATACGCACGGAGGCTCGCCGAACGTATCGGCCGAGAGCTTTCGATCCCGGTCTATTGCTATGAGAACGCCGCCACCGAGGAAAAGCGTCGTAACCTCGCAAATTGCCGCGACGGCGAGTACGAGGCATTGCCAGAAAAGCTCGTAAACCCTGATTGGCGGCCGGATTTTGGCCCGGCGGAGTTTACCGAAAGTGTCGCCCGCTCGGGTGCCGTCGCGGTCGGGGCCCGCGATTTTCTCATCGCCGTCAATTTTAATCTGAATACGACATCGACACGCCGCGCCAACGCTATCGCCTTTGATGTACGCGAAAAGGGAAGGCCCCTTCGCGAGGGCAACCCGATCACCGGCAAACCCGTCATCGACGAAAACGGCGAGCCGGTAATGGTGCCCGGCACACTCAAGGGAACCAAGGCGATCGGATGGTTCATCGACGAATACGGTATCGCTCAGGTGTCGATGAATATCACAAATCTGAGTGAGACGCCGCTGCATATTGCTTTCGATGAGGTCAGCGAAAAGGCTCGGCTTCGCGGGCTCAGGGTAACGGGGCTCGAGATCGTCGGGCTTGTGCCGAAGGCGGCGATCATCGACGCCGGTAAATACTACCTGACCAAACAGCAGCGATCGCTCGGCATAACCGAACCGGAGATCGTCAAGATCGCCGTGAGATCGATGGGTCTCGATGATCTCAAGCCGTTCATCGCCGAAGAAAAGATCATCGAATACGTCCTGGCCGCGGGTGATGCGCCGAAACGCCTTGTGGACATGACCTGTGCCGATTTTGCCGACGAGACGGCGTCCGAGTCGCCGGCACCCGGCGGCGGGTCGATCTCGGCCTATCTCGGGGCCCTTGGCGCGGCATTGGCGGCGATGGTCGCAAATCTCTCGTCGCATAAGGCCGGTTGGGACGACCGCTGGCAGGAGTTTTCCGATCAGGCGGTCAAGGCACAGCGGATCAAGGACGAACTTCTAGCTCTCGTTGACGAAGACACCGATTCTTTTAACCGCGTGATGGCGGCATTCGGCCTGCCCAAGAACACACAGGAGGAAAAGGCGGCGCGTTCGACCGCCATCCAGGAAGCCACCAAATACGCAACCGAGGTGCCGTTTCGCACCATGCGGCGCACATTCGACGCATTTGAGGTGATCCGTTACGTGGCCGAGCACGGAAATCCGAATTCCGTGACCGACGCCGGGGTCGGTGCCCTGTGCGCAAGGTCGGCGGTCATGGGAGCCTTTCTAAACGTAAAGATCAACGCCGCGGGACTGAAAGACAAGGCGTTTGTTGACGAAATACTGCAGCTGGGCAGTGAGATCGAACGCCGTGCCATCGACGCCGAGGCCGAAATAATGCAGATAGTTAACGCCAAGATC
>CALDGX010000245.1 GCA_937941715.1 uncultured Chloracidobacterium sp.
TATTTCTCGTTCCGGTCGCGGTCGAGTGTGATGGCGAGGCGGTAGATGGCGGGTTCTGAGACGTCGATCTCTTTTGATCCGGTCGTGCCCTCGTATTTCGCGGTGACGCGGAGTTTGGCGGTGCCTTCGGGTTGGCGAAACGTAAATTCGCCGCTGATGTTGGTCGTGCCGCTCCCGAGTTTTTTGACCGAGCCGTCCGAGTTTACACGTTCGATCTCGACCTTGGCGCCGACGACGCTGGTGCCGTCCTTAAAGAAGATGCTGCCCTTGACGATCACGAGCGAGCCCTGATCGGACGACAGAATGAGCTTTTCGCCGAGGTCGTTGACGACGCCGCTGACGACGCGGACCTTGTAGAGTACGCCGCTCGAATATCCTTTTGCCTCAAAAACGAGATTGTAGATCCCGGCGGTCAGGCCGTCGAGCGTAAATTCGCCTTTGGCATTGGCGGTGACGGTCTTGACATCCTTGCCGTCGAGACGGGCCGTGACGGTGGCTCCGCCGATGCCCGAGCCGCGCGTATTTCGCACCTTGCCCTTGAGGCCGCCGCTGCTCTGCGCCAGAGCGGCCGAGGCAAGGATCAAAACCGAGGCGAAGACCGCCAGGAGGCCGACGGGGCTAATTATCCGTGATCTGATGAGTTTATGCATTGGCGACAGCATTGGCCGAAGTATTTCTGTATTCGGCGGCTACATCATTGATGATGTTATCGAGCGTTCGGGTTGGCTGATAGCCGATCAGACGCTTTGCCTTTTCCAGGTTGGGGACGCGACGCTGCATATCCTCAAAGCCCGCACCGTACGCCTCGTCGTACGAGATGAACCTGATCTCGCTCGTGCTGCCCGTGAGCTCGATCGCCCGCTGCGCAAGGCCGAGGATCGAAACCTCTTCGCTGTTGCCGAGATTGACGACCGTGCCGAAGCAAGCCGGCGTCTCGATCAGACGTGTCAGGCCCTCGATGACGTCGGCGACGTGGCCGAAGCATCGGGACTGGCTGCCGTCGCCGTGAACCTCGATCGCCTCGTTTCGCAGAGCGGCGTGGACAAACCGCGGTACGACCATTCCGTACTGGCCGGTCTGACGCGGGCCGACGGTGTTGAACAGGCGGCAGACGACGACCGGCAGCTGCGTTTCCTTCCAATGGGCAAGAGCCAAAAACTCGTCAAGCGTCTTGGCGCAGGCATATGCCCATCGGTGTTTGTCGGTACCGCCGGTCAGCAGATCGTCATCCTCGCTAAAGGGGACCGTGATGCCCTTGCCGTAAACCTCGGACGTGCTGGGGATCAGCACACGCTTGCGGTAACGCGAGCAATATTTGAGCACGGCGTCGGTGCCGTGAAAGATGGTCTCGATCGTCTTGACGGGCTGTTCCATGATCAGCCTGACGCCGACCGCGCTTGCCATGTGGTAAACACGGTCGGTCTCGCGGATGAGGCGTTCCATCAGACCGGCGTTGAGCACCGATTCGATGATCAGGCGAAAACCGGGACGATCCTCGAGATGAGCGATATTTGAGTACCGTCCGGTCGAAAGGTCGTCAATGACGGTGACCTCGTGGCCCTCGGCAAGCAGTTTGTCGGAGAGATGGCTGCCGATAAATCCGGCGCCGCCGGTGATGAGTATCTTCATATTAAGTTGCCGCTAGCTTTAGCTAGCGGAAATCGCTCTAACAAGATTGCGGGCTTTAGCCCAAATGGTTCGGCTAAAGCCGAATGCTATGCTGCAGATCATCCACTAGCTAAAGCTAGTGGCAACTGATAGAAGTTTCAACTTTAGGATGCACTTTCTATCGTATTTCTGAAATACTCGACCGTTTTCGCCAGGCCGTCTCGAAGCGGTACGGTCGGCTCCCATCCGAGCAGGGACTTGGCCCGCTCGATGTTCGGCTTGCGTTGTTTCGGGTCGTCCTGCGGCAGCGGCAGATATTCGATCTCGACGTGCCGCCCGGTCGCGGTGCCGACCTCGGCCGCGAGTTCATTCATCGTAAATTCGCCCGGATTGCCGATGTTCACCGGCATATGCACGTCGTCACCCTCGGCGTTCATCAGGCGAATAAATCCCTCGACGAGATCGCTGACGTAACAGAATGACCGCGTCTGCGATCCGTCGCCGTAAATGGTCAGCGGTTTGCCGCGAAGAGCCTGGACGATAAAGTTTGACACGACACGGCCGTCATTTTCGAGCATCCGCTCGCCGTAGGTGTTAAAGATGCGGACGATCCGTGTATCGACGCCGCTCTGGCGGTGATAGTCCATCATCAGCGTTTCGGCGACACGTTTACCCTCGTCATAGCACGAACGCAGCCCGATCGGGTTGACGTTGCCCCAATAATCTTCGGTCTGCGGATGCACGTGCGGATCGCCGTAAACCTCACTCGTCGAGGCCTGAAGGATGCGGGCTTTGACGCGTTTGGCAAGTCCGAGCATATTCAAGGTGCCCATCACGTTGGTCTTGACGGTCTTGACGGGATTGTACTGATAATGAACTGGCGAGGCCGGGCATGCGAGATTATAGATCTGCTCGACCTCGAACATTATAGGCTCGGTTACATCATGGCGAACCAGTTCAAACGACCTGTCATCAAGCAGATGAGCTACGTTTGACTTGCGGCCCGTGAAGAAATTATCGAGGCAGATGACCTCGTTGCCTTCG
>CALDGX010000246.1 GCA_937941715.1 uncultured Chloracidobacterium sp.
GTTCCTGCCGCGAAATTGGTCGCATCAGGCGTTGCAAGGTCTATCGAAAAGGTGCGGATCGTCGATGTGCTCGGCACGCCGCATTATGAGATCGCCTACCGAACATCTGACGACAAGGACGAACTCGCCGTCGCTGATGCCATCAGCGGCACGGTGCGTCCGCCGATCTCCGAGGACGAAGCGATACGCATCGCGACATCGGCTCTGCGTTCCGCGTTGCCGATCAAGAGTGTCGCTTTCATCACGAAAGAAAACGTCGGCGGCCATCACGAGTATCACGAAAAACCTCTGCCGGCGTGGGCAGTATCATTCGAAAATAGCGACAACCTGACCGTTTACCTGTCCGCCCAAACAGGCCAGATCGGAGCGTTTCGCACGGGCAATTGGCGCATCTTCGACTTTTTCTGGATGCTCCACACGATGGACTTCAATGAACGCGACAACATCAACAACTGGCTGTTGCGAGGCTTTTCAGCGCTTGGTTTACTGACTATCGCGTCCGGTTTCCTGCTGTTTTTCGTCAGCTCAAAGCCAGTACGACGAATTTTCGCATCTCGTCGAGATTGCGCTACTTAGCCAACTCCTCAGCGATCAGCGCTCGTAGATCTGCCTCGCTAAATCTGACCAGCATTCTCCCATTGACAAAGAACTGCGGCGTCTTTCGAACGCCCAATCCCTGTCCGTCCTTTTTGTCGAGTTCGATCTTTGCGGCATAGCGATTTTCTTTGATCGCCGCGTTCATCTTTTCGATATCCAGACCCAGTTCCATCGCGTACCTCTCGAACAGGGCCTTAATGTCCGGCTTCGGAGCGGTTGCGGGAGCACCGTGCTTTTCGCCCCATTCCGGCTGCTTCTCAAACAGCAGTTCACGCGCCTGCCAGAACTTTCCTTGCTCGCCGGCAGCCTCGGTGAGGTTGGCAGCATTGAGTGAGTTCGGGTGCAGCGGCATATACCGAGCGGCAAATCGGATCTTGCCGTCATAGTCCTTGAGCACCTTTTTGATCACGGGGCTGAATGCCGCACACGATTCACACTCAGGGTCGTAAAACTCGACAAGGGTGACCTTAGCGTCCGCCGGGCCCAGGATCGGTGTATCGGGACGAAGTAATTGCCCCGAGGACGCTGCCGGGCCTGTTGCGTTGGCCGGTCTTCGCACCTCCTGTACCGACGTGCGGTAATAGCCCGATCCGATAAATGCCGCGGCCACGACCACCAGAATAATTCCACCTAAAATTATAAATTCCTTTTTCATATATCTATTTTTCCTGTGGCCTGTAGGCCAATAAACTAAGCGTCAAAACGACAAATGAGAGCAGCCCCATCAGCGGGATGGTAATAAACCCGAGCCATTCGATCTGTATTGCGTTGCACGGCACGCCGGCGGTGCAGGGCGTAATGCTCTCGGGGATAAAACCGTAATAAAGGAGATTGTGATAGATCGAGATGGCAAGGCCGATAAGCGCGAGCGGGATCGCGTAGATCCGCCAGCCATCGTCGCCGCGGATTATACCGATACCGATGATCACGACCAGCGGGTACATCGCGATCCGCTGATACCAGCAGAGAACGCACGGCGGCAGATCCATGACCTCGCTGAAAAACAGGCTTCCGACCATTCCCAATAGAGCGATCGACCAAGCCGCATAAGGCAAAACGCTGTTAATGCCGGACCGCCCGGTATTTGTGGTTTCTAAGTGTTCCATAGCAATGATCCGGCATCCGAATCGCCGCCGCTATTTGCGAGTTTGTTTACTGTTGATCAACGTGTGTGTCCGGAACCTTTTGTCAGGACACATAAATGGGCGCAGAAATGGAATGGAGATCAGGCCTTTGGCGGGAGCCAAACGCAGTTAGGTTCGATCGAATGATATGAAGTTTTAGACACGAAAGCCTTCGCTGCGGCCGCAACGCGGTTTCGACGGTCGTCCCGGGAATATGTCGGTGAGTGTGTGATGAGCGTCTCGTCACAGCACGGGCCTTCGCACGGCAGCAGATCGTCACTTTGTTCCGGTGCCGCATCCGCAGCGGCCATCAAGGATTGCCGCGAACCATTGTCAGGATCGCCGCCATAATTTACTGCCGCCGCCGGAAGCGCGGTCAGCAGCACGAGGCAGACGATAATACTCAACACAAACACTCTCACGCGATAATTGCCTTAGTGTATTTTCGCCTGACAGAGCGTTTACCGCAAGCGAACGCAGTTGGGCGACAGCCCTTTAGACGTTAAAGCGAAAATCGACCACGTCGCCGTCCTGCATTACATACTCTTTACCTTCTAACCGGGCTAGGCCCTTTTCGCTAGCGGCTTTTCTCGATCCGCAGGCGACGAGGTCTTCATACGAAATGATCTCAGCTCGAATAAAGCCACGTTCGATATCGGTGTGGATCTCGCCGGCGGCCTGCGGTGCCTTGGTGCCGATCGGGATCGTCCAGGCACGGACCTCCTTTTCGCCGGCGGTCAAGAACGACATTAGCCCGAGCATATGATACGCGGCCTTGATCAGTTTATCGACGCCGCTCGATGTCAGGCCGAGGTCACGCAGGTATTCGTCGCGTTCCTCTGGGTCGAGGGCGACCAGTTCCGCCTCAAGTTTTGCGCATATGACCACGACATCGGCATTTTCGGCCTCGGCATGCTTCATCACCTCGGCGACGTGCGGATTTGACGCCGGGTCGGCGAGCGAACCCTCATCCACATTGGCGGCGTAAATGGTTGGTTTGGTCGAGAGAAAGAACCACGTCTTGAGGATCGCACGCTCGTCGTCGGTCAGGTCCGCGGCGCGTGCCGCCCGTCCCTCTTCAAGCAGCGGCTGGATCTTGTCCAGGATCTCGATCTCGGTCTTTGCCGCCTTGTCCCCGGATGCTTTGATCGCCCTTTGCGCCTTTTCACGACGCTTGGCGGCCGAGGCGAGGTCGGCGAGTGCAAGTTCGATCTGGATCGTCTCGATGTCGCGGATAGGGTTGACCGAACCCTCGACGTGAACGATATTGTCATCCTCAAAACACCTGACGACCTGTATCACTGCATCGCATTCGCGTATATTCGCCAAAAACTGGTTGCCGAGGCCCTCGCCCTTTGACGCGCCGCGGACGAGTCCGGCAATGTCCAGAAACTCGACCGTCGCGGGCACCGTCTTTTGCGCGTTATTCAGCTTTTCGAGCACGGCGAGGCGCTCGTCCGGAACGGCGACAACGCCGATATTGGGCTCGATCGTGGCAAACGGATAATTTGCCGCCAATGCCGCTTCCTGAGCGGTCAAAGCATTAAAGAGTGTCGATTTTCCGACGTTGGGCAGACCAACTATTCCAGCTTGTAACATAAGGTCGTATTCCTGTAATCGTTCAAAAACTCTTATTTTACAATCGAATGTACGATTTGCGAAATCGCGGCCAACTTCAGTTCGCTCGATCCGGTAACGCCGCCGGGTCGCCGAAACATGTTCCCGGGCCGACAGGCGTGATCCGAGCGTCGGCAATCAAGGCACATTTGCCTTTTCGTCCGCGTTTCATGCCGTATTCTCAGTCGTTGTTCGAGTCTTAACGGCGGGCATAGTACATCCCTATATTCGCGAGCCGCGATGCGTTCGCCGCCCCGAGCCAGGGAAACTCGCGCATGGCCTGCGGCACGATCTCAAATTCGGTGATCTTGCCTTCCATCTCCTCTTCGGCGAGGGCGTAAATGCGCGATTCGGCCTTTGAGACGATCGCGGTGAGTTCGTCGATCTCCGGGTCGGTCAGTTCCGGATTGGTGATCCGCATCCGTTCGTGAATAGGCTTGCGAAAATTCTCGCCCCACTCGGTGGCAAGTCTCAGTGCCAGGTTGAGCAGTTCGTCCGAAAATGGCTCGCCCGAGCGGTGCGGCTCAACAACGGCCGTCGCCGCGGCGGCACGCTCAGGAACGGATCGGTATGATCCGCGGTCTTCTGTAACCGCAAGATCGACATATCGGCCGGTGAAGTGATCCGGGAAGAACTTTATGAACGTCATTTGACAGGGTGCGTGCTCAGGAAATTCGATCGTCGCCTCGTAAAACCCGGGCGGTAGATGACCAATATGCAGCCGATAGACCGGTCGGCCGTTTTCCTCACCCGTGTTCGACGCTTCATATCGATCGGCCTCAAAATCCTTGACACGGTCGATGACGGTGAACGAGCTAATATCGAACTGCCCATCCGGCAGCAGTACCTCGATCACTTGATAGTGGATCGAAGTATCGACACGGGCTCCGGTGGGTTTCCGGCCGTCGATCGACGTTACCTTGACCGGACATTGCCCCGGCGGCACATTCTCGGCAAATGGCCGGACCTCGATCAGCGAGTCCCGCGGCACGGTGACCGCAAGGCCGTCGCCGCGATCTGGTATGATGACCGATTCGCCAGGCTCTAGTTCAAAGAGGGTCCCGTCCGGAAAGCTCGGGTTGCCGCGCAGAAAGAACAACTTGTATCGAGCGTCAGCAGTCATCTTCCCGGTTAGCCTATTGCGGCAGATACGCGTTCTCGACCGGTCGGTCGCCGTTCAATCCGAATTGGACCGCCGTGAACCCTGCCTGACTGCGCAGCATATACCAAACCGCATTTGACGGCCGGAAGACCGCCGGGTCCGCCTTGCCGTCACCGTCAAAATCTCCGGGTGCCGCAATGTCGCCGACGGTGCCGAACGGAAACGCATAGTAGGTCAGATCCTCACTTCTAAGGATAAACCACTCGCCGGTCGAGGGCCGCCAGAACGCGATGTCCGCCTTTCCGTCGCCGGTAAAATCAACCGGCACCGCCTGGTCGCTCGACACCCCGAACTGCGTCGCGAACACACCGCCTGAGCTTTTTTGGATCCACCACTCGGTTCCGGTCGCGCCGACCGGTCTGAATACGGCAATGTCCGTCTTACCGTCGCCGTCGTAATCGGCCGGAGCCGGTTTGTCGCCGGCCTGGCCGAACTGGATATATGTATATGTTCCCTGACTGTCGCTGTTCGCGATATACCAGGTGCTGTTCGATGGGCGAAACACGGCCAGATCGGTCTTGCCGTCGTTGTTGTAATCAGCCGCGACCGGCACATCGCCCGGCGATCCAAACGCTCTCGAAGTGTAGACGCCGGCCTTTGTCAGCAAGTGCCAAACCCCATCGGCCGGCCGAAATACCGCGGTATCGGTCTTACCGTCGCCGTCAAAATCGCCCGGCACCGGAATGTCGCCCGGCGCGCCGAAAGCCACGCCGCCGGCCGAACCGTTTGAACTATTGAGGCAATACCAAAGCCCCGCGTCGGGTCGAAAAATACTCACGTCAGACTTGCCGTCGCCGTCAAAATCAGCGTTTTTATTTTTTGCGACCGTCAGGCCCGCGACCGGACCGTCCGCAATGTCGCCGTCGATATTGAACGTCACTCCGCCCCACGTTTCGTTATGCGGATTTTGCCACTGCTTGATCCGCTGATGATTGGCCCACACATTGGTCGGGACGACCGGCGACGGCGAATTATAGGTCCACACCGACATCACAAGGTCCCACCGCGCCAGCCATACCGCTTCCATACGGCTCGGCTCGGGAATCCCGATCCAGTCATTCACCGCGTTTGTCGGCGAACCATAGACGCCTGATTTGTAATTGAGTTCCTTGATCCGGTCGGTCCAGCCCTTGAGAAATGCGGTCGTCGCAACGCGGCAGCCCGGCGTGTTGACGGTCTCGCTATAGCTCTCCATGTCGTAGTACAGGATCGAGCCGGCCGTCAGGCCGAGATTAACGGCGGCCGTCACGGCAATATCCGCTTCGCCGCGGCCCTGCTGTTCGGCGACCGCGGGGTCATAACTGAGCTTGGCCGTGGTCATTGATGATGTGCACGGCGATTGATAGCCGACGACCGTCGGTATCAACCCCCATCCCATCGCAGTGACCTGATCGACCCACGATGCCGACAGATTGGGTTGCGCGGCACAGGCTCGATTTCGGCCGCTCATGTAGATATTCATATCGAAATACGGCGACGTATTCCACCAAATCTGCATTTGCGAAACGGTCGGCGAATCACACTTATCAAATCCTCGGTTGAGACTGATCCGCGTGTTACCTCCCGGCGGCATCGCCGGATCGTTCGGCCGCATGGCGGCGCGCTGTGCAATTGCCGCCTGGTTCCGGGCAAGTTCCCTGATCAATTCCGGCGTTATGTCCACCCCAGCGGCGGTCCTTATGCGGGTTTCCTGGATGCACCTTGATTTGTGACCAAAACATGTGCCTCGCTGGGTCAGGAGCCAAGGTGAGCGCCCGCCTGCCGCCGTCACCACCACCTCGTCCGCCGTCAGCCCCGCCGAATCTCGCAGTTGCTCGAACCGGGCGGCGAGCCTCGAATCTTCGCCTTTTGCGAGGTCAGACCGCGACTCGACGAACGTCCACGACCGGCCGTCGTCATTCGAAACATAGGTTGCCCGGCGATCAAAATTCGAGCTTGACATAAGTCTGAGCCGGAGTTTCAGCACGCCGTCGGCCGTTGTCAGTTCGCCTGTCGAGTGATCAGCTTCGTTGAGGTCTTCCGGTCGGATCTCGATCGGCAATTGAGACCAGTGCCCACCACCGTCGCGGGTGATCACGAGTGCAAATCTGCCCGTTATTCGGTTTGAGATCACCAGTCTGATCGTTCCGTCCGCCTCGACATCCGCCCCGGCGATACCGTCCGCCAACCCCAGCGGCAGGTTCAGCCGTTTCCAAGAAGAACCGCTGATGTCGCCGACAAAAACATCTCGGTCGGTAAATACGACGCCGTCTTTTGCCGTACGTACGATGCCCTTGATCAGCACTGCCGAGGGGTCGCCCTCCGAACCTACTTCCGCAGCGGCGTTCGCCGGTTCGATTAGCGGTTGCTGCGGAGTCATGCTGACTGCGGTCACCAACAGGCAGAGAATTAGGGTTGCGATCGGGAAGATCTTGGATTTCATAATTGGCCTCAAACTATGAGCGATCGTTATGGGTTTCGCGTAAAGTATAATCGAATGTAACAGTTTGCGACAAGACCCATTTCTTCGAAGCCGCCGCCGGAAACGCGCCGGGCGATCAGGTTGAGAGTTATCGTTAAGTGGTTATAATGTTTCTGACAAAGAACAACGCCGGGGAGCGAAACTATGTATTGCATCAAATGCGGTTCTGAGAACTCGGACGAAGCTCAATTTTGCCGTAAGTGCGGAAATTCGATCGAGCCTGAAGTTGAAACGAAGGTTGCGGGCCGGCCCGCCGACCAGCCCGGCGGCGCAGATGGGATCGTAGTCTTTTCGATAGGCCCGACACTGAAATTCATCAAGATCGGATATGTCCTTGCGGCGATCGGGGCATTATTGTTGGTCGCGTTGCTGAGCGTTTTCGGAGTAACGGTGCTGATCGCGATACCGCTGGGCCTGATGATGTTCCTGGTACCGGCGTTCTATCATATAAAGGCAAAACTTGTCCGATATTCGCTGCGGGATACGCAGATCGAGGTCGACGAGGGCCTGATATCGCGCACGACACGCAATATCCCGCTGAGGCGTATCCAGGACGTGACCGTTACGACATCGTTCCTCCAACGAATATTGGGGTTTGGCGATCTGGTTATCGATAACGCCAGCGAGGACGGCGGCAAGGTCGCGCTCAAGAACATCGACTCACCTCAGGAATACGCGGAGGTTCTGCTCAAGCACATGCGCCGCCTCGACAGTTAAGCCGGCAGTGATCGTTGATCTCCTTTTTGTATGAAGACATTTTTTGTTACGGGCGGTGCGGGGTTTATCGGTTCGGCGTTCATAAGATCGCTGATAGCTGATGACCCCGACGTTATGGTCATCAACTACGATGCTCTGACCTATGCCGGCAACCTTGAAAATCTTGCCGGTATCGACGATACCCGCCATACGTTCGTAAACGGCGACATTTGTGACCGCTCTGCCGTGATGGCTGCGCTGCCGGACGGAGCGGACGCCGTATTCAACTTTGCGGCTGAATCTCATGTCGACCGAAGTATAGCCTCGGCCGACGAATTCCTGCGGACCAATATCATCGGGACTCAGGTACTGCTCGACGCGGCTCGGGCGAAGGGCGTACGACGATTTGTCCAGATCTCGACCGATGAAGTAATGGGCAGTTTGCCGGACGAAAGTGACGAGTATTTTACGGAATCATCGCCGCTCCAGCCCAATTCGCCGTACGCCGCATCAAAGGCCTCGGCCGAATTTATTGTGCGGGCCGCAATCGAGACATTTGGGGTCGACGCCGTCATCACCCGATGCGGTAATAACTACGGCCCGCGGCAGTTTCCTGAAAAACTGATCCCGCTGATGATCGCTAACGCGATGAACGACGAATCGCTGCCGGTTTACGGTGATGGCAAGAACGTCCGCGACTGGATATACGTCGACGATCATTGCCGGGCGATACTTCTGGCGTACGAGAATGGGCAGTCGGGCGAAGCATACAACATTGGGGCCCGAAACGAACAATATAATATTGACGTGGTCCACGCGATACTCGACGCCCTCGGCAAACCGTACAGCCTGATCAAATACGTCACTGATCGCCTCGGGCACGACCGCCGCTACGCGATCGATCCGACCAAGGCGGAGACCGAGCTCGGATGGAAGCCGCTGACCTCGTGGAAGGACGGGCTCGCCGGAACGATCGATTGGTATCAAAACAATCAGCAATGGGTCGATCACGTCAGGAGCGGCGAATACCGCGAATACTATCGGCAGATGTATGGCGACGTTTAGTTCCTCGAAGCGCCGGCATTTGGCATCATCGAAATTTATGAGAATTTTGGTCACGGGTGCTAACGGGATGGTCGCTCGGGCGACGGCGACGCACTGCCGCGCGATCGGTGACGATGTTACCGCGCTCGGCCGCGACCGGCTCGACATCTCCGATAGAGATCAGGTATTCGAGGCTGTGATCGATCGCGGCTTTGATGCGATCCTGAACTGCGCCGCGTACACTGACGTGGACGGCGCCGAAACGAATCGCGATGCCTGTTATGCCGCTAATGCCGATGGGGTCGAGAACCTCGCTCTCGCCGCAAAGGTGGGCGGAGCTGTATTTGTCACAATATCGACGGATTTTGTTTTCAGCGGCGAGAATCTCGGGTTTTATACCCAACGCGACACGCCCGATCCGCAGTCCGTTTACGGCCGTTCAAAACTGGAAGGCGAGGAGCGGGCTCGCTCGGCAAATGCGGCATCGGTGATCGTCAGATCGGGCTGGATCTATGGTACGGACGGAACAAATTTTTTGAGCGTAATGCATCGCCTTCTGGCTGCCGGAAAGCCGATAAAGGCGATCAGTGATGCGTTTGGGACGCCGACATTTGCCGGCGACCTCGCCCGCCGGCTTCGCGAACTTGCCGAACTGAATCTGCCAGGCACTTTTCACGTGACCAACAGCGGCCCCGGAATGAGCTATTTGGAATTTGCCGAGGCGGTTGCCGCGATCGGCGGATTCGATCGCAGGCTGATCGAACCGGTCTCGCGAGAAAGTCTGGATCGCCCGGCACCGCGGCCGGTTAGTTCGAAACTTGCGTGCCTGTTTAGTGCGCGGCTCGGGCTCAGCAGTATGCCGCTATGGAGCGACTCGCTTAATTCGTTTTTGAGTGGCGAAGCGGGTACGCTTTGACGTCCGGTTGGATCAGGTTCAATTATCGACGCCCCGCTTCGAGGTGTCTTCCATGATCGGTGTTTCGTCCGCCTCGCTGCGTCGATAGTAATCGTAATATCCCGTTCCGTAGTAATCGTATTCCATCGATCCGGATTTGATGCCGTTCAAGACAACCCCGTAGATCCTCGCACCGATATTGCCGAGCCGCTGCTTGAACTGCCGCATCAGGTGGATCGAACTGCGCCCGGCCATCGCCACCAATACAACACCGTCAACCAGCGTCGACAGGATCGCCGCGTCGGTGAATGAGATCGCCGGCGGCGAGTCGACAATCACGTGTTTGAACCTGCCTTTAAGGAATTGGATCAGGTTCTTCATCTCGTTCGAACTCAGAAGTTCGGCCGGGTTTGGCGGGATCGGCCCGCTCGTAATGATCTTCAGCCGCGGCAGACCGGGCGCCGCCTTAATAAGGTTTTCGGTCGATTTTTCGCCGGAAAGGTAGTTCGTCAGCCCCTGACTGTTATCCAGGCCGAAATGGCTGTGAAGACGCGGCCTCCGCAGATCACAATCGATAATGATTACGTCTACATCCGCCTGCGCCAGTGTGATCGCGGTATTGATGGCCGTCGTCGTTTTGCCTTCAGACGGCTGCGACGACGTAATAAGGATGGTCTGCGGCGGCTTTCCGGCCGACGAGAACAACAGCGACGTCCGCAAATGCCGATATGCTTCGGCCGTCGGCGAGTTGCGCTCGTCGAGCGTTATCAGTGCCGATTGTGCCAGCGAGACCTCATCCCCGCGGGGCACAAGTCCGGGCAACGGCAATCTCCGTTTTTCTCCTTGAGAATGATGGGGTATCAGCGCCAGCGTCGGAAGACCGAGATTCCGGCTGACATCATCAGAAGTCTTGACCGAATCGTCGAGGTAATCAAGCAGGAAAGCAAGGCCGATACCGGCCGCCAGCGAGACCAAAAGGGCGACGATTATATTGCGTGTCCGGTTTGGCCCGATCGGCCCGCCCGGCGTCACAGCTCGGTTCGAAATTTTAATGTTGTTCGGACGTCCGCCGGCGATCGCCAGTTCCTGCTCTTTCTGCCTCTGAGTGTACGTATCCAGCAGGCTGCGGTTGGTTTCGATCTCACGCTTGCGTGTGATCAGCCGGGTCTCGGCCTGGCCTTCGAAATTGGCATCTTCGGCCGCTTTCATGTATGCCGCACGAGCCCTGTCCTCACGAAGCCGGGCGGCATCGTACTGTGCCTTAAGGGTCGCAAGTACCTCGCGCTCGGCGCCTTTTTCGAGCTTTTGACTCTCGGTCTTGATCTTTGACGCGACCTCGTTGTTCACGCGTCCTTTTTGCGCCTCGAGCTCATTTATCTGCGCGGTCACCTCTATGACCGAGGGATGTTCTTCGGTATATTTCGAGAGCAGTTTTTTGCGGTTCTCTTTTGCTTCGTCGATCTTCTTGTCGATCTCCTCGATTCGTTTTTCGAGATCGGCCTGGCGTTTCAGGTTCTGGCTGCGGGCGTCCTGCAACGCCTTGTTGTCGCCGACGACTGACATGATATCGCCCTTTTGGACGGCATTTACCGCCGCCGAATACAGCGCCTGTATCTTGCCGGTCTCGGACAGCGCGTCGTTGTATTGCGCCTGGAGCGTCGACAGATTGCCGGCCCGCAGGTCGCCGCCCTTTTCCTGCAGCGGCAGATCGCTCGAGCGCATCTCTTCGATGTAATCGCTTTCTTGTTTAGCGATCGTATTCTTAAGGTCGTCGATCGACTTGGTCAGCTCATCGTACGCGGTCTGGGCCCCCTCAAGTTCACGTTTTGCGTCCTCGTCGATAAATATCTCAGCGAGTTTGTCGGCGACCTTGGCCGCCAGGACCGGATTCTCATTTTGGACCGAAACGGTAACGATATTTGTGTCTTCAAGCCGTTCGACCTTCAGACGCGGCCCGGTCAGATTACCGACATAGCGAGACGCAAGAGCCTCTTCTTCCGGCGTGAGAATGACCTTTCCGGAGTTGGCTGAAGCCGAGTCCGCGATAATCGGTAATGCCGATTCGGCATCGGCTTTTTTCTGATCACCGCCGATCAGTGACCTTAGACCTCCCAGAAATCCTCGATTCTCATCGCCCAACAGCTTTGCGTCGCGGTGCAGGCCAAGTGCGATGACGACCTTTTTCATCAGATCGGCATTCTGGAGCAGTTGAAGCTGTGTATTGTAATAGTTAGAATCGTTGCCGAAATTGATGTTGATCGCTTCTTTCTGCGTCACTTGCGGCTTGCGGGGTTCGATGATCAGTTCAGTACTTGCCTGATAGATAGAGGGCTGTCGAAACGAATATAGCGAAACCGCGGCCGTTACGACGACGGCGATCGCCAAGATGATCGGCAAACGCTTATAGACGATATTAAAGTACTGCCGGATCGAGCGCTTGTTGGCAAACGATTCGTCGTCATAGTACGACGAGTAACTCGGCGGATACTCGTTTCCGGCCGGCCGCATCTCGACCGATTTTGGTAAGGGCGTCAGCCTTTGATCTTGCTCCATACAGCCGTTAATTCACGTTCGCCGGATCGGAACGTTGTGATCACTCAGCGAACTAGTTTTATACCATATTTGGCCCGAATTAGCACTATTTTTGCCCGACATTTGGTGCTCCCGCGGCCAGGTGTTTTGGTTGGCGCCAAAGCCAGGTGGTATATTGTTCATTTGGCTTTACCTGCGGGATGCAGGCTGTATGGACATTACTATGACGGATAACAATTCGATCGGATCGCGTGATTTTGCTCTTGGCGTTCCCGGCTTTAATTATTCAGATCTTTTTGACGCCGCAAGGTTAAAGGACCTCGCCGAGGCATTTTATTCGGAGGTAGCCGATAAGGAACCGGTCCTGCACGACGCCCTGACAAAATACATTGCCAACCGCGGCCATGGATTCGAACGCCGGGCAGTGTCAAAGATCCTCACCGATTCGGCCCCCTACCTCTCTGATTTTGTGGCGCGTTTGTTTGGTATCGGCGATGTTCGCGCCGCGGTCGAGTCCGACGTGCGTATCCAAAATCCGGTTTGGCAATACAAGTTTTTTGTTCAGCGGCGGGCGACCAAGACATTCAAGGCTGACGCGATCGGCCGGTTCAATGAGAGTGAACTGTGGGAAGCGGTATGCGAATTGAGAAACAGCTCGTTCGACCAAACTTTAGTCTATGACGAGGAGCTGTCGATCGCGACAATGACCTCAATTCTGGTAAAGGCCGAAGAAGAACTTACAAAGGGCGTCGATCCCGATCCGGCAACCAAGCGAACGATCGAAAAGATACAGTCCGCGTATACCAACCTGAGCGAAAAGCCCTTCGGCAAGTTGTTTTCGGAATTTGTGCTTGAGGTCGACAGCACCGACGACCTTCTTACCGTAAAGGCAGCCCTCCGCCTGATCGAGGCGTGGTCGGCGTCGGCATTCTTTAACAAGTCAAAGCGTTGGCATAGCTTCAGGACCCCTCATCCGCTCGATTATCAAAACCTGGTCCATCTGATCCATCCGGACCCGGCGATGTCCAATCTCATGCGGGGAGAGGACTCGTTAATGCGTAAGCGTGACGGTTTCAAGCTCACTGACGACCGCGGCACCATGCGCGACGCCCTTTACGAGATCGATTACTGCATGATCTGTCACGAGCGCGAAAAGGACGCGTGCTCGACCGGGCTGCGTGAGGCCGACGGCACGGCAAAGCGCAATCCGCTCGGCATCAAGACCGAAGGGTGCCCGCTCGACGAGCGCATTTCCGAGATGCACATGCTCAAAAAGCAAGGCGATCCGATCGGCTCGCTGGCGATCGTCGCGATCGACAACCCGATGTGCGCGGGCACCGGGCACCGCATCTGCAACGACTGTATGAAGGGCTGCATCTTTCAGAAGCAGGAGCCGGTAAATATCCCGCTGGCCGAGACCGCATCTCTCACCGACGTGCTGAAGATGCCGTACGGCTTCGAGATCTACAGCCTGCTCACCCGCTGGAATCCGCTTAATGCAAAGCGGCCTTACGCACTTCCCTACAATGGCAAGAACGTGATGGTCGTCGGGCTCGGGCCCGCCGGATATACGCTGTCGCATTACCTTCTTAATGAAGGCTTTGGCGTGGTCGGCCTCGACGGGTTAAAGATCGAACCGCTGCCGTCGGACTGGACCGGCGATTGCGGCACAACTGTCCCAAAGGCGATCAAAGATATCGGCGAAGTGACCGAGGAGCTCGACGAACGCATTCTCTCGGGATTTGGCGGCGTTTCTGAATACGGCATCACGGTCCGCTGGGACAAGAACTTTCTGACCATGATCCAGCTGATGCTGACCCGGCGCAAGCGGTTTCGTGCCTACGGCGGCGTCCGGTTTGGCGGAACATTGACGATCGAGGACGCGTGGGATTTCGGTTTTGACCATATCGCGATCGCAACCGGAGCCGGCCGCCCGACTATCGTGCCGATGAAAAATAACCTGATCCGCGGCATCCGTCAGGCGTCGGACTTCCTGATGGCCCTGCAGCTTACCGGTGCGTTTAAGAAAGATACGCTTTCAAACCTGCAGGTGCGCTTGCCCGCGGTGGTGATCGGCGGCGGGCTCACGGGTATCGACACGGCTACCGAAATATTTGCCTATTACCCTGTGCAGGTCGAAAAAATGCTCGGAAAATACGAGCAGGTGGTCGAGCAGTTTGGCGAGGAGAAGGTCCTTGCGGCGTATGATGCCGAGGAACTTGCCATATTTAAGGAATTCATCGAACACGGCCGGGCAGTTCGCGCCGAACGTGCGCGTGCCGCGGCTGCCGGCGAAGAACCGAATTTTGTACCGCTCGTTCAGGGTTGGGGAGGAGTTTCGCTGGTTTACCGCAAGCGATTGCAGGATTCGCCGGCTTATCGCCTAAATCACGAAGAGGTTCAGAAAGCTCTCGAAGAGGGCATAAACATCGTCGAGTGCATGAGCCCGACCGAGGCCGTGCCCGACGAGTTCGGCGCCGTCAAGGCACTTATTTTCGAACGCCTGGACTATAACGCGGAGAACGGAAAATTTGAAAAAAGCGGTACGACGCACGAGTTTCCGGCCCGCACCGTATGCGTCGCCGCCGGAACGTCGCCAAACGTGATCTACGAAAAGGAAAAGCCCGGAACGTTCAAGATGGACGAATGGCGTCAGTTCTTCCAACCCCACAGGGTCGAGCGCGGTGCAGACGGCGGCCTGCACACAGTTGAGACGGAAAAGGGAGAAACAGGTTTCTTTACGTCATACGAGCATGACGGCAAATTCATTAGCTACTATGGCGACAATCACCCGCAATACGCCGGAAACGTGGTCAAGGCGATGGCCTCGGCCAAGCACGGTTATGAACGGGTTGCCGAGATCTTTGCGGACGAATTGGCGGCCCGCGGGACATTGCCGCAGCAGGAACGTGACCGCATCTTTGACGACCTGACCGCCACGCTCGATGAGCAACTCCGTGCGTATGTCGTTAAGGTCGAACGCCTGACCCCGACCATCGTTGATGTCGTCGTCAAGGCCCCGCTTCAGGCGAGAAAGTTCGAACCGGGACAGTTTTACCGTCTGCAGAATTTTGAGACCACCGCGCCGGTAATCGACGGCAAACGCCTGATGATGGAGGGCCTCGCACTGACCGGTGCGTGGGTCGATGAGGAAAAGGGCCTCTTGTCGATGATCGTCCTCGAAATGGGAACGTCCTCGCGAATGTGTCAGTTGCTCAAGGAGGGCGAGGAAGTACTGGTGATGGGCCCGACCGGGACACCGACTGAGATCACTGAGAACGAGACCGTTCTGCTTGCCGGCGGCGGCCTCGGAAACGCGGTGCTGTTCTCGATCGCCCGGGCACTGCGTGCAAAGAACAACAAGGTGATCTACTTCGCCGGATACAAGAACGGCGCCGACCTTTTCAAGCGCGAGGAGATCGAAGATGCGACCGATCAGGTGATCTGGGCGACCGATTGGGGTAATGAGATCACACCTCAGCGGCCGCAGGACGCTCATTTCCGCGGAAATATCGTCGAGGCGATGATCGCCTACGCCGAGGGCAAACTGGGCGAAAAGACCGTCGATCTTAAGGACGTCGACCGAATTATAGCCATCGGGTCAGACCGTATGATGAACGGCGTCCGTGAGGCTCGCCATTCGTCGCTAAAGCCCTATCTAAAGGAACATCATGTCGCGATCGGGTCGATAAACTCGCCGATGCAATGCATGATGAAAGAGGTCTGCGCCCAGTGTCTGCAGCGCCACGTCAATCCGCACACGGGCGAAGAGTTCTTCGTTTTCTCGTGCTTTAATCAGGACCAGCATCTCGATTTTGTCGATTTCAAGAACCTCAATGACCGATTAAAGGCGAACAGCATTCAGGAAAAGCTCACAAACATGTGGCTTGACCGGACATTTGGCGGCGAGGAATTCAAGAATCGGTTCGGCGTGGTAAATGCGTGACGGCTCAGGCCTGAACAACCTTCCGGATCACAAAAGCCGGCGTTGCCGAATTGGTCCTTTTTTGCGGGCGAGCGATCATGAGTCCGTGCCGCGGCAACTCGCGCCGAAGCATCCACTCGGTCTGGTATGACTCGTGGAGCGGTTTGAACCGCGGTTGGCGGCCGAAAATGTGATAAATGGTGCCGGCGGCAAGGACGCGTGTGCCGTGAATGACCGGCGACGGTCCTCCGCCCTTGAGGCCGCGAACTATCTCACCAATATAGAAACGCGGATGGTGGATCTTCAAGAGCAGCGTCCCTCCGGGCCGCATCACTCTGGCCATTTCAGAGATCGCCAGAGCATTATCCATATACGGTAACGCCAGGCCGCAATTCAATACGTCGAAACTCTCGTTTTCAAAGGGAAGTGCTTCTGCCATTGAGCGTATGAATGTGACGCGAGCGTCGGGAAATTTCTCTTCGTATAACGCTCGTCCGATACGCAAACTGTCTTCGCTCACGTCAACGCCCACCGCTATTGCCCCCGCCGCGACAGCAAGCGGATAGAGGGCCTGTCCGATCCCGCACCCTACATCGAGCACACTCGAAATTTGGAGATCGCCGATCTCGGACCCGAGGCCGTCTTCATCGCGTGCAGTGTTTAGTTCCCGCAGAAAATTCGCCTTTGTCGCAGCATAGTACTGCTCGTCTTCAGTCATATTCAGTCATCAACCCGACAAATTGCGTCGCCGGCCCAGCGATCACTTCCCCTTAGGTTTTACCAGCCTGAGATTCCACGAGTAGGTTGTTTTGCCGTCGGCGAGTGTTTTTGACCCCGAAAGCCTGTCTCTGTTCTTCGGGTCGGTCGTTCCCTCGACGGTGAAACTCGTGGCGAGTAACTTTCCCTCGGGCATGTCCGTGGCTTTAATTTCCGGCGTCGGATTGCTGTCGGCGCACGATGCATGGCTCTCACGCGTCTGAATAGCTCCGATGATCACGCCGCCGGGTGCGGCCACGACGATCGTGTACGTACCGTCGCTGCTGATCATTATTGCGACGGGCATATTTTCTGTAGCCCTGCCGACCATTCTGGTCGATTCTGAATATTCTTCGCTGAACCCCTTAAAGTACTGATTCTTACCGGGTTCGCGGCATAACTGCTCACCCGCCGTTCCGGATGATTTCGAATAATTGAAAAGCGAACGATGTACGACCCTCGCCATCGGTGAATTGACCGACTTCGCAGAACCGCCGGGCGGCGTGTCAAGTAGATTTGCGATGATCTTCTCTTCGAATTTTGAGGTCTGTTTCGTCATCCGTTTGACGTTTTTCCGGGCTGCGTGCATGGCACCTTTGTCGTTAGTGGTCTTGGTTTCGTCCTGCGAGTAGATCATTCTGATCGTCCCGACCCAGTGCGGCTTACAATTATCAGCAAGATATGAGCCAATGTCCTGGACAAGTCCGTCGGCAACCTCCTTTTCGCTACCCATTCGGCGGCCTATAGCCCGGCCCGAACTAATGTTCATCACAAAACCGGAATAAGTGGTCGTCCCACCGGGGCCGGGCATCGCCTGCACGACCAATACCAGATTGGAATTAAGCTTATCGCCGATCGCACGAAGTTGAGCATCGCCTTCGCCGCCTTCCAGCATTTCGCGTTCGCGTTCGTCACTGATCGCGTCCCGCAGATCCTGATCGTCAAACGTCTCAACACACGGCTTTTGCCGTTCCAATTCGGACTTGAACTCATCCCTGAGGCCTTGAGTTGCTTGTTCGCCGCCGAACGAGGCCTTGGTCTTATCGTGAATGACGATGGACGAAGATTTCTGACCTCCCTGGCAGTCAGCCCTGCCAGCGAATGGGGCGAGTATCAGAAATATCGCCAATACCAAGCCGAAAATGACCCACCTTTTACTCGCCCGCCTCTGCGGATCATTAAATCGATAGTTTTTGAATATGTTGATATACATGGCGTTACCACTCCCCGGCCAAGGCGGGAAACCGCGACCAAAGAGATCGCAACGCCGAACGGTTTACAACCTTCCCGTTACAGTATGAACCTTTTGGATATCAATTTCAGCAAAAAATTTGCGTCAGATGGGGGTCCGACAAGGAATTTTTCGACGGCTGTTCGAAGGTCAGAGTTCGCTGCCGATAACCGCCGAGATTTGGCCGACAACATCGCCCCGGCGATTGCGTACCGGCATCGGGGCGACGTCCGGCAGGTCGTCAATGTTTAGTAAGCCGAGCTTTCGTAATAGTTCCACAGCGACGACCGGACGCGACAGATGGTCGTCGCCGTCCTCGATCTTGAGGGCTATCGCGAGCCCGCTCGGCCATCTGTCTGACGGCAGTACCCCGCACAGCCAGACACCGTCCGCTCCGACCTTGCAGACCAGCGTACCGCGAGCGGCCTCCATGATCATTGTGTCGAGCCGGCCGGTGCCGCCGACGAGATCGGGATGCTCGATCATCGCATTGACAATCCTTTTGCAGGCCGCGCGTGTTGCCTCGTCGAATGAACCCGGCGGGTTCAACAGATTGATAAAACTCCTGGCCATCGCGGCGACAGGCACGGCAAAGTTCGGTGCGGCACATCCATCGATACCGTTCGCGATCTCGTTTGCCGGCAATCCCGAAAACTGAGATATCCGCTCGAGGATCGCAGTTTGGACCGGATTGGACGCCAGATCATAACTGGCGGCGTCAGCCCCGATGTGTTTTGCAAACGCGAGCATGGCGGCGTGCTTACCCGAACAATTGTTGTGGAGTTGTGTCGGCTTTTCACCGGCGGCGATCATCCGCTGGGACTCTGCCTCGTTGAACGGCAAATGCGCACCGCAACGAAGGTCGCGTTCGCTGAAACCGGCCTTTTCGAGCATGCGCGCTGCGATCTCAACGTGTATCCTCTCGCCCGAGTGCGATGCGACCGCGAGAGCGATCTCGTCGTCCGAAAAACCGAATCGATCCGCCGCACCGCTCGTTATGAATGGTATCGCCTGGATCGATTTGCAGGACGAGCGAAAGAAGGTGACCGTTGCCGGATCGCCGCCGGAACCCAAAGTTCTGCCATCGCCGTCGATCACCAAATAGTGCCCGCGATGGACCGACTCGACCGTATTACCGCGAATGACTTTGGCTAAAATGTCAGGGATCATATCAGTTTTGCCCGGATACGGCCGGCCGCCGCAAAAATATCAGGGCCGGTCGGCCTGCGGCAGGGCGTGGTTTGATCTGCCGAGCATTGCCCTGGCATTTTCGCGAGCCGCATCCGTGATCTGTTCGCCCGCGAGCATTCTGGCTATTTCCTCCAGACGTTCGCCGTCACCGAGTTCCCTCACCGTGACCGACGTGCTCGCACCGGCCGTGTCCTTTTCTACGACAAAATGCCTGTCAGCAAGCGATGCGATCTGCGGCTGATGGGTAACACACAATACCTGCTGCGACCCGGAAAGTTTCTTCAGCTTTCGCCCGACAGCCTCGGCCACGCGGCCGCCGATGCCGACATCGATCTCATCAAAGACCGCAGCCTTTTCGACCCCGCCGGATCGGATCGTGGTTTTGAGTATCAGCATTAGACGCGAGGCCTCGCCGCCGGATGCGACCTTTGAGAGCGGTTTGGCCGGTTCACCCGGGTTAGCGGAAAAGTAAAATTCCACGTTGTCGAATCCCTTCGGCGTGAACCGGCCGTCTGCGTCCGGCGTACCCGGGTCGGGCGAATCGATACGCACTTCAAACCTCGCCTTTTCGAGGGCGACGCCCTTTAGGTTAGTCTCAACGGCCTTTTCGAGCGAGCGGGCAGCCGCGGTGCGCTTTTCATGCAGCTTTTCAGCCGCGGCTACATATGCGAGCCGCCGGTCGGCGAGCTCTTTCCGCAATTCCTTTTCCCGCAGTTCGGCCGTTTCGATATTGGCCAGCCGGTGTTCGGACTCGGCCAGGTGCCCCAGGATCGATTCGACGCTTTCGCCGTATTTTCGTTTTAACCGCGAGATCTCGGCAAGCCGGTCTTCGATCTCGTTGAGCCGTTCGGGCGAAAAATCGAGCCCGCGGCGAAAGTCGCGTGCGGCAATCGCAAGTTCCTCGATCACCGCCTGAGCCGATCTCAAACCATCATCAAACTCGCGAAAACACGCGTCATACTCGCTGAGCTCGGCGATCTTGCGGGCCGCCCGCTCGAGCGTGCTGACCGTCGATTGATCGTTGTCGTAGAGCAGAGCATACGCCTCATCACTCAGGTTCGACAGCTTTTCGGCATTACCGACACGACGCTTTTCGTCCTCCAGTTCGGCGTCTTCGCCGGGCCGAAGGTCCGCACGTTTTATCTCGTCGACCTGATATCGCAGGATATCGACCAGCTGGAGCTTTTCGGACTCGTCCTTTTCCAGATTCCTAAGTTCTGCCCTGACGGCGGCCAATTCGCGATACGCCGATTCGACCGAACGGCCCAGATCCTCGGCATCGGCAAACTCATCCAGCATGCCGATGTGTGTCTCGACGTGATAAAGTGCGGCTTGCTCGCCCTGTCCGTGGATGTCGACCAGGTGCGCGCCGATTCGCTTGAGGAAACTTTGCGTAACGCTCTGATCATTGACGAAGATCCGATTCTTACCCGCCAATGACAGCTCTCGTCTGATGATGATCTCCGATTGCGGATCGATCTCAACGCCGGACTCTTCGAAGATGGCGTGAAGCGTCGAGTTGCTTTCGACGACGAAATTGCCCTCGATCTGGGCGGACGATTCACCCTGTTTGATAAGTTCGCTCGATAACCGGTCGCCCGTCAGTGCCCCAAGGCTGTCCACGATGATCGACTTGCCCGATCCGGTCTCGCCGGTCAGCAGGTTAAGGCCCGGGCCGAATTCGAGTTCGAGCCGGTCGATCAAAGCGATATTCCTGATCTTAAATAGGGTTAACACGCCAATATCTACTTTTTGGGTACGAGGCCCGCACCTTTTATAAACCTGCCGGCGGAGAATATCGCGTCGGGCGGAAAGTTGAAAGTCAGATCGCTGCTCTTCCAATCTACGGGCCGGTCGAGTTTGTAAAAATAGAATTCGCCGAGTTCGCCCGGACGAGCTTTGCCGAAACGCTGATAGACATAAAAACCCGACGCGTCGTACTCATCAAGGCCCGTTAAGCCGTTAAGCGTCCCGACCGCCGATATCTTGGCCGAAACGGTAAAACTCGCCCGCCGCCGTTCAGCGATCACGCCGATGTCGCCGACCGTCGTTTCGCCGTTATTTACGATGTTGGCCCGCCGAAAAAGATAATTCACGATCCCGCCGGAACCATTGCTTGGCAGCGAAACATAGGCGGCCGGGTCCTGCGTTTTCTCACGGCCCGTCACGATCGATTGCAGAGCGGTGACGAACGCTACGAAGTTGAGCTTGACCAAAAACATCTCGTCGCGGCCGTGTAAGGCTCCGGTCTCGACCAATATCACGGGTGTGCCCCAAGCAGAAAAATTATCGCCAAATGCCGTCGGAGTCCACTCATCGTCATACCGCCCGATGTGACCTGGAATGAGTTGCTGCAGAGCCTCGGCCATCGCGGCCGCGACACGCTGATTTCGGGCCTGTCCTTCATTGAGGGTCTTGGCCTCATCGCCAAAAACGACCAATAGCGAGATCGCCGCTTGTTTCGGCGTCCTCCCGACGGTCGTCAATGCCTGCTGATTGTGAAGATTAAAGCCGATCGCGGGCGACCAATCATCGCGCAGCTTTTTCAAGAGTCTCGCTTCCGGCGTTCGAAGATCGACAGCATCCCGATTGATGTCGATCCCCTGTAGGTTACGGCGTTGGTACGCCTCGGCACCGTCGGGATTGAGCATCGGCACGGCCCGGATCGTCACGGTTTCCTCGATTTTTTTGATCCAGCCTGTCTGGCGATTTTTTTGGAAA
Organism: uncultured Chloracidobacterium sp.; assembly: GCA_937941715.1. Classification (GTDB taxonomy): domain Bacteria; phylum Acidobacteriota; class Blastocatellia; order Pyrinomonadales; family Pyrinomonadaceae; genus OLB17. The sequence continues at coordinate 21,953 of CALDGX010000246.1, forward strand.
TACGCGAGCATGTCGATCAACGCCGAGGTTGCCGTGGGTTCGTCGCCATGCATCTGCGACCACATAAAGATCTTCAGAGGGCCCCGGCCGAATTCAACCTGGAATATGGATCTGTCGGCGTTGCTGCGGCCGACTTCATCGACCTTTAGCCCGAGTTTTCGGAGGTCCTCGAGATAGGCCAACAGATCCTTGTGTCGCACATCGGACGGAAACAACCTTGAAATATGTTCTTTTTCCCAGGTCTCGGCCAGTTCTTTCGGCGACTGCGCAAAGGACATAGATGAATACAATAGTACCATCAGGAGGAAAAGAAGGTTGATCTTCATAGACTAAAAGATAAACCGCAAGCGGGCGTTACATCAACCATTCCGGTCAATTTGTTTATGACCGCATCAGGCCGTTGTTTCGCGTTTTGATCGGGTCCGCTGATCCCTGGAGCTAAGGATACGAAGCAGCTCGCCGACGCTCCAGGCCTGAGCGAAGCAGCCGCGAGGTGTAAATGGACGCTCGGCGTCAAATATCTCTGAGACCTGCCCGATGCCCGCTGTGGAAAGGTGGCTGACCAACCCGCCGGTGAACCGTTCGACGTGATCCTCGCTGTCCGGATACGCCCGAGCATACGCGTCAACAAACGCCCCGATCAACCACGCCCAGACCGTCCCTTGATGATATGCCGAGTCGCGCTCGTATGGACTGCCGATATACGTGGGGCAGTAGCGACCGTCCTTTGGCGATAACGACCTCAATCCTACCGGAGTTAGAAGTTCGGCCTCGACCTTGTCGACAACGGCCCGCAGCCGGTCCGGCGCCAACATTGTATGCGGCAGCCCGGCGGCAAATATCTGGTTCGGCCGCACGGAATCGTCGCGTTCATTGCGATCGACGACGTCGAAGAGACATTGATCATCTTCGTTCCAAAAGACCGCATTGAAACTCTGTTCGCACATTTCCGCCATCGAATCGAACTTTCGATGTTCCGCCTTTCGGCCAAAGTGCAGCGACAGGTCGGACATTATTCGCAGAGCGTTATACCAGAGTGCCTGTATCTCGACGGGTTTACCGATCCGCGGCGTGATGACCAGATCGCCGACCTTAGCGTCCATCCACGTAAGCTGCGTTCCCCGCTCGCCGGCGATCAGGAGGCCGTCCGTATCAACCCGAATCCCGTACCGCGTCCCGCGCAGATGCCATCTGATAATGTCGACGAGTTTGTCGAAGAGAAATTCGCCGACAAACTCGCGGTCGCCGGTCGAATCGACATACGCCCTGATCGCCTCAAAATACCAGAGCGTCGCGTCGACGGTATTGTAATCGGCCGTCTCACCGGCATCGGGAAAGCGGTTTGGGATCATCCCGTCCGAGATGTGTTTTGAAAATTCGAGCAGTATCGCTCTCGCAATCTCGGGCCTTCCGGTCGACAGCGTCAGGCCCGGCAGGGCGATCATCGTGTCGCGTCCCCAGTCAGAGAACCACGGATATCCGGCAATGACCGAGTGGCCGTCGCCGCGTTTCACCACAAACTGATCTGCCGCCAGCACCAACGCACTTTCCACCTCGTTTTCGGTCCCCGCCGCTGACAACAAGTCGATCTGGCGGGTTAATTCGGCGGCCTTGAGAACGGCCGTTTCGGTTCCGGCCGGTCCGTCGGTCGATGCGACGACGAAAGCGGGTTTCGCCATGTCGTATACGAGTACGAACGGCTGAAACAGATCCTCATGAAAATCGAATCCGCGTTCCTGCTCGACAGAGTATTCAAAATTTCTGTACCAAAAGCCCGATCGCTCGACCGATCGTGCATTATGCTCGACTAAGAGGGCCGGCTTGTTTTCGTAAGGCCTGATCGAGATACGGCCCGTTTCGATCGTGATTGCGGCGTTGAACTCAACGTTCTCGTGCTGCAAATGATGGTAATCGACAAAAGACAAAAGCGGCCGCACCTCGAGCTCGATCTTCTCGCCCGATCCGCCCGAGATCACCCATTCGCAAACGGCGGTATTGCTGCCGTGCACCATAAAGATCGTTTTGACGATCTCGATCCTGCCGACCGAATACGTCCATGTCGGTACGGGACTGGCATCGAACGATCTCAACAGGCGAAAACCCTGAGGGTGGACGACGCCCGGAAAGCGGTTCGCCGACAACTCGTGTCGGACGCCGTTCACGACCAGCGTTTCTTCGTACTTTGAAATGACGGTGATCCGCCCGAGCGGCGGTTCGAGGGCCGAAGTAAGGATGCCGTGATAACGGCGGGTCGATGCGCCCGAGATCGTACCGCAAGCAAATCCGCCTATCCCGTTCGTCAAAAGCCACTCACGGCTGGTGGCCGCTTCAAAATCAAAACAGATATCCGGACCAAATGAGATCATTTTACGACGAGCACAAAACTATCAATTACTATGATCGGTCGGTGCTCCGGGCGTTGTCAGTGCCGGCCGTCACATTGAGATACAGCTTTTCTGTCAGATCGACCATTCGCTTGAGCGAAAACCTCTCGGCCGCGATCTCCCGCAGTTTCTCGCCGGTGACACGGGCAAGTTCGCTGTCGTCCAAAAATGCCGTGATCGCCCTCGACAACTCCAGCGGATCGGCGATCGGCGTGATCTTGCCGACACTGCCGAGCAGTTCCTTTGCGCCGTCAGTCGCGGTCGCAACGACGGCTTTTCCGCGCGTCATCGCCTCAAGCAGTGCGAGCCCGAAGCTCTCTGAGTGCGACGGCGTGACGAAAACGTCCAACGCGGCAAAGAACGGCGACGTGTCCTCAAGCCAGTCAAGCCATAAGAATCGCTTTTCGAGGCCGAAAACCTTGACCAGCCGACGCAGTTCGCGCCTAAACCGCCGATCGGCGGTGTTATCCTTGCCGGCCACGACAAAAAACGCCTTGTCGTCGGTCTTGGCGATCTCATTCGCGGCAAGTACGAGGTCGCGTTGTCCCTTGAGAGGTTTGAGTTCGCCGATGGTCCCGACGATCTTGGCATCGGACGGGATGTTGTGAAAAGCACGAAATTCCCGGCCCAGGCGATCGTTATCGGCAATATCCGGGATGTTCAGACCGTTGTTTATGACCACGACCTTTTCCGAGGGAAATATCTTTTCGAGCTGGCCGCGCACCGCGGGCGAGACCGCGACCGCTGCGTCGACATTATTCAGTGCGAACTTATGGAAAGGCTTGAGCGGAAACATTACGTGCCGCGTCAGGACAAACCTCGTTTCCCTGGAAATCCGGCACGCCACACTGGCCGCCAGATAATCACGTGCTACGTGGGCGTGGATAATATCGATGTTGTTTTCCTTGAGAAAACGGCCGATACGCTTGGCGCTGAACATCCCAAACGAATTGCGAATCGATACATGCAGAAAATTCTCCTGCGGAACAAAATCGAGCCTGCTTTCCCACTCGTTTGTCGGCCGAAGTGCGACAAAGACCTCGTGTCCGCGGTCCTGCAATCCGCGGCAGAGATCCATCATATGACGCTCGCCGCCCCCGAATGTCTTTGCCGATGAGATCTGCAGGATTCGCACCATCAAAAGATTACACGGATGCGCAAAATAAAAAAAGGCACGCTTGCGAACAAGCGTGCCTCAAGTTCCGCGTTAGCGGAAAACTAGAATTGGAATCTGGCACCAAGCTGCATCTGGAATACCTGCTGGCCCGGATTCAATCCTGACAGATTCAGCTTGCCGGCGTTGGTGGCCGACGAGTTCTGCTGGATCAGGTTCAGGAAGTTTATGTTGGTCACGCCGCTCAGGCCGCAGACGTTGTTCGACGTGGAACAATAATTCGTCGTAGCAGATCCTGAGAACTGGCTGTCCGAACGATTCATCACGTTAAAGAACTCTGCCGTGAGCAAAAGTTTACGCGTTTCACTGAACTTGATACCCTTCTGAACGCGAAGATCGACGTTGTAGATCGGACGATTCGTAAAGAAGTTACGTCTCAATTCCAATCCCGGCGCCGTCATCGGGCGTTCGTTGTTGTTTCCGTCGCCGTTCAGGTCGGTACCGACAAGCGAGTTGACCGGTGATCCCGAACGCAGGCGGATCGCACTTGAAAGCTCAAATCCCCAGGGCAGGAAGAAGATCGGGTTTGCCACGAACTGGTGACGGCGATCGAGACGCGAATTGTACATCTCGGTGCTCAGATCGTACGGGTTGTCGTAAAGCACACCACCGGCGTCGCGTTCGTTATCGTCATCCGACATCGAACGTGAAAGCGTGTAGAACGCGTTGATGCGTCCCCAGCTGCGGTTCATGTTCATACGGAGCGTCAACGCACGGTAGACCGATCGTGCCGACGAATCGCGGATCTGAAGCGTTCCGATATTGGTCAGCGGACGTGATGCACGGTTTACGAGAACGCGGCCCGAAACAGCATCGATACCCGTCCTGGCGGGAAGGTTGATGTCGCGGTTACGCTGCAAGTGGATCGTGTTTACTTCTGAATAGTCAGCACCGATCGTGATGCCCTGGGCAAGCTGATGCTCAACACCGCCGCCCCACTGGAACGACTCAGGGTTCTTAAAGTCGGGGTTGATACCGACAAAGTTAGCTCCCTGGAAAGCACCGAGGTTAGCCGGCGGATTCGTGGTCGCATTGAGGATCGCGGTCTGGATGGTCGCGATCTGAGCCGAAGTCAGGATCGGAAGCGATGCAAGGGAGACGGTATTCAGGTCGATACCCAGGATCGCGAACTGGCGATAAACTGTGTTCGGCGTGAATCCAGTTCCGCCCATGATGGCGACGTACTGCGGGTTCTGCGTTTCAAACGTCGACTGGCTGAAACCGGTCGAGGTGAAAGCCGGCGAACCGAGCGTTACCGACAGGTCGCCCGCCGGATTGCGGAAGTTGTTGAACGGTGCCGCCAAAACGATCAGCGGTGTACGTGCATAGTACTGTCCGGCAAATCCGCGGATGACCGTCTTGCCGTTGCCCTTCGGATCATATGCAAATCCAAGGCGCGGGCCCCACTGGTTCTGGCTGTCCGGGATGATAGACGGATCAAGCGTACGGTTGCCGAAAAGCGGCCACGGCGTATTGCGGATCAGGTTGAGCACGGTCGAGTTGTTTGCCTCGGCCGACGGATTATACTGCTTTTCGAAACGCAGGCCTGCGTTGATCGTCAATTTCTGATTTACACGCCACGAATCCTGAACGAAGAACGAAAGTTCCTTGATGCCGTAGGCGGCCGAAAGGTTTCCGATCTGTTTGTTGTAGCGAGCCGTGGTCGTATCGAAACGACCGCGGACGGTCGCCGTACGATTGGTGCTCATTGCGTCAAGGATACCGGTCGTCGAGGTCAGGCCCGAGAAGGTGTAAACACCCGTTTGGTTAAACCCGAACGTCTGGTCGGCAAAGATGTCGCTGAACTCACCGCCGAATTTGATCGTGTGGGCGCCGGTGATATAGGTCATGGCGTCGCCGATCTGGATGCGGCGGTCATACTGGGTCGTCGGCAGGAAGTTACGCGTTCCGAAAACACCGATCGACGTGTTGATGCCGGCCAAAAGGTCATTCGGCGTACGCGGACGCGTTTCACGGGCGTACTGACCGCGAACCTCGTTGATGAGGTTGGCCGAGAACGTCGTGATCATCTGACCGACGACGATGTGGTTGCGGTCCTCTTCCGTACCGTTGGTCGAGAGTGAACTCGTCGTGGTCGGGTCGAGGGCCGTTTCACCGGTCGAAACACCGTTGAGCGCCTTGTTGGCGGCAAAGTTGTAACGGATGTTGAAACGATTTGAGTCGTTCACGTTCCAGTCGATCTTACCGAGGGCGGCATAGGCGTCATTGGTCGACTGATACTGGACCTCGTTGCCGCGGTAGAAGTTATAAACCGCAGCCTGTCCGGCATCAACCGGCGTCGCCACTCCGACCAGATTCTGGAACAGGACCTGACGCGGAGCACGAAAACGCTGCTGTTCGTATGACGCGAAGTAGAACAGTTTGTCCTTCTTGATCGGGCCGCCGATCGAACCGCCGAACTGGTGCTGGGTCGGTGCGAGCGTCGCCTGGACACCGAGAGCGTTCAAACGCTGATCAGCCAGGGCCTTGGCAAACTTATTGCCGACGGCGAGCTGCTCGGGGCGGATCAGGTAGAACAGCGTTCCGCGAACTTCGTTCGAACCCGACTTGGTAACAGCGTTGACGATACCGCCCGAACTGCGGCCGAACTCGGCCGAGTAACCTGCGGCAACGACCTGGAATTCGCGAACCGATTCCTGCGGGATCGTAAACGCCGAATTCGAACGTTCGCCGCCGCGGACACCGCCGAAGAAGGGCTGGTTGTAGTCGACGCCGTCAACGTTGATGTTGCTGTTGATACCACGCTGTCCCGAAAGCGAGATCTGACCGCGTGACGGATCGACCTGTGCGGTCGGCGTCAGCGTGACGAAATCCTGAAAGCGGCGGCCGTTGATCGGCAGATTCTGGATCGCCGTTTCGTTCTGCACCGCGTCAAAGTTATTCGTCGTCGTCTGGACACCTTCAGCGGTGACCTCGACAACGGCCGAAACGCCGCTGGCTCCGAGGGTCACGTTCGCATCGGTGATACGTCCGACCTGTACTTCAACTTCGAGAACGACCTCGGCAAAGTTGGCCGCGGTCGTCTTGACCGAGTATTTGCCCGGCTGCAGCAGAACGAAGCGGTACGTACCGTCGCCGCTCGTCGTCACAGTTCTCGTTTCATTGGTCGATTTGCTGGTCAGTGTCACCGAGGCGTTCGGAACAACGGCTCCGTTCGAATCGGTGACTACGCCTGTGATCTGTCCGGAACCCGCCTGAGCCTGGCCAAATGATTGGCCGACGCCGATGAGCACCAACAAGATCATCGCTGATAGTGTTTTGCTTGAAAAAATTTTAGTCATCTTAGTTTTATTGACCTCTTTCGGTTGAAATTCCCGGTGCATTATAGCCGCATGAAAAACTGGGAATTCCCGCCTTTTCTTTTGATTTTTGGATTTTTATTTTGCTTTTCGGATTTTGGACCTCTTTAACGATGGTTCACAGTCGCGAAACGCAATCATATCTTCGTCGAACTCTTCCGTTAAACCTATAACTGACATACTTTTAGCGGTTAGTCACTCGAGTTGCCGCTTGCTTTGCCCAAGGGCGGCCGAGCCGACGTTTTTAATACGCGTTCGTTAACGCAATTTGAGTACCGAAGCGGCAAATGACAAGCCTTACGCGTCGGGCAAAAATCGAGGTTAACTCCGTGTTAAATCTTTGTTATCTTTTCCGCCACCGCCTGACCCGCCAAAAATTATCGCCGCCGCCGTGCAACCTTTTGGCCCGACGTTGCGTTCTAACGGTGTTGGACGACACTATTTCGGGGATCGGTGTCCCGGCATTTGTAATTTTTACCGTTACAAATTAGAATGGTCTCGGAATTTTTGAAAAGCCTTTTAATTAAAGGGTTTCGCATAATATGCAAAACTTGACTTTTTTGTAAAAATGTCTTAAGTTTGTTTCGACTTTTGCTGAATCCGATAATTCACGGCAGGCGAAATACGATTCTTAAAGGAGGGAAAAATGTCACAGGTAGAATACGCAACGTCATCATACAAAACGCCGATGCATCATCGGATCCTGGCTAACATGCCCGTACAGGCGAGTTGGGTCGACTCGGTCAGCGGTGAAACCGTCACGATCGAAGGTCTGACCGAAAACGTCGGTGAATCGAGCACTCTGGTCAATCTTGAAACGCTTCCGCCGGTCGGCAGCGAGGTTCGTCTTAGACTTATGGAAGAAGATAAGGCGATCATCGAGGTTTCGACTCAGGTCATCCGTGTCGAACGCGACCCGAGCAAACCGCTTGCCGCTCTCACGGTTTTGGACAACTTCAAAAAGTGGAAGAATATTGCCGTGACCGCAGCCCAGGCTTGGGTCACGCGTCACTGGCAGCTTAACTACGAAGAAGAATGGGTTAATTAGTTATTTTCTCTTCAATCGTCATTATACTAGAGCGGGGATACTCACTTTATCGGAGTTCCCCGCTTTACTGTTTGCCCCGGCTGCCGCGGACGCCTGCCGGCGAACGCCAAACGCACCGCGGGCATCAATATCAGAGATGAGAACTGTTTTCGCGATCATTGTTTTTCTGGCATTTTCGGTTTCCGTTTTCGGCCAGGCCGCACCGCTGACGCAGGCGGAGTACGTCAAGCTGTTGTACTCGCTGCAAAAGGACCCCAAGCTCAAACCCGAGATCGTCGACGCGCTACGCAGACGCGGCATCGGCTTTCCGTTGACCGATGGCGTCCGCGGCCTGACGCGGTCCAAGAGCAGCGGCGACGAGGAACTCCAGCGTTCGCTCGAGGAGGCCGAACGGCGGCGGCAAGATCCGGTCGCGGCCAAGCTGCCGACGCCCAAGGACGCCGCTGCGGTGCTCGAACAGGCCCGCAAAAACACTCTCGAGGCGGTCGAAGAGATGCCCGATTTTGTCGTCAAACAGCAGATCCAGCGGTCATGGGCATTTGGCGGGACCAATAACTTTAAGAACCTCGACCGTCTGGTCGTCGCGGTCAGCTATCGGTCGACCGGCGAAGAAGATTACCGCGTGCTCTCGACCAACGGTATCCTCAACAACGACCCCAAGCCGAAGGGCAGCTACGAGGAGGTCGGCGGCACAAGCTCGACCGGCGAATTTGTCACGATGCTCGCCACGGTGTTCAAGCCCGAGAGCGAGACCAAATTTGAGGTCGTCGATACCGACGTCATTCGAACGAGAAAAACGCTTGTCTTCGATTTCTCGGTGACCAAGGAAAAGGCCAAACAGCTGATCACGTCGTCGGGCCAGGTAACGACCGACTCGACCGTTTCGGGTATGAAGGGCCGCGTCTGGATCGATCGTGAGCTCGGGCGCGTGCTGAGGATCGAGAGCGAGGCGACCGAGATACCGGACAATTTTCCTGTCCGCTCGGCCAGGCGCATCATTGATTACGACTGGGTCAATATCAGCGACGGCAAATACCTGCTGCCGCTGCTCTCGGACGTGCGTCTGACCAGCCGCGAAAGCTCAAAGCTGATCGAGACCCGAAATGTCATTAGGTTCAAGGATTATCAGAAATACGGAACTGATGTTGTGATCAAGGACGATGACGTCGAGCCGGAACCGGCGGTCAAGAAACCCTAGGCGTCGCCGATCCGGCATTTAGTGCCGGTCAATTAAAGGAGTAATATGCTCCGACCGCCAGTAGGCCGAGCCAGAACAGGCCCTTGCCGAGAAAGAACAGAAACGCGATGATGCCCGCGCGTTTTGTCCACTTTCGGGCGGGGCACGTCATTTTGTCCGGCTTGTCGGTCATCTTATATCTGAAAATAACGTTTCCGTTTATTTTTTTCAATTCCGCAGGGAGAATCTTCCGTTTATGCCGCTACGTCAGAGATCGCGATTTACGATGATCCTGTTTTGGCTTATCCTGTCGGTTGGCGCGTTTGCCCAGAGCGGCCCGCCGATCGAAGAAAACAAACGAGGGGCCGATTTGATCGAACTCACCAAACTCAGCAGATCTATCAAGCTCGATATCCGATACGCGACGGCCGATAATTTTGTCGGCAGGCCCGTCTATACCGAGGCCCGGGCCTTTATGCAGCGGCCGGCGGCCGAGGCACTTGTCCGCGTTCATAAACTGTTGAAAAAAGAGGGCCTTGGCCTTGTGATCTTTGACGGCTACCGACCATGGGCCGTCACCAAACTGTTTTGGGAGGTCACGCCTGAGGACAAACGCAAGTACGTCGCCGATCCGCGTCGCGGCTCAAAACATAACCGCGGCTGCGCCGTCGACCTGAGCATTTATGACCTGAAGACCGGTCGCCCGCTCCCGATGCCGTCGGAGTTTGATGATTTTTCCGAAAAAGCCTCGCCCGACTATCCCGGCGGCACCGCCGAAGAACGCTCGAACCGCGACAAACTTCGCCGCCTGATGGAATCGGAAGGGTTTAAGGTAAATTCAGAGGAATGGTGGCACTTTGACCACAAGGACTGGAGCGAATACGCCATCTACAACATCCCTTTCCCCGAGATCGGCAAACGAACCGGTAAATAAAAAGGGCCGGGGATCTCACTCTCGCACTCATCCCTTGGCACTCAGACGACTCCTCAAACTCGCGTGACTCGAAAGACTCGCCAGACTCAAAGGACGAACGACTTCCCGATTCTCACTTCCCTCCGCGTCCTTTGCGTACTCTGCGTTAAATCTGCCCCGCTTTGCAATTCGGGATCCGACCCGGCCGCACGAGACCGACTGGGAAAAGATACTCTCTGCAGCCACGGCCAAGCTGCTCGAGAAACACAAAATCAAAACGAGGACCTAAACCAAAAAAACCAAAAACCGAAACCCGTGGATAAGGTGAAAGAAGTTGAATAAGCCCCAGCGCCTTTCCGTTACCTGGAGGTGCATCTAAATCAACTAAGAAAAGACCTTAGACGCAGTTGACCTTTTCATGAATATGAAAAGCCCTGACTTGCTGAGAATCGATTCGTGGTCGCCTCGACGCTTGGCAATGTCGTGCTGTTGATGGTTAGTTCCGTAGCTCCAACTTTCTGATAGAAGGCATCTCGATTTCCATAACGAACGAACCCAAACGTTTGTTTCCACGTCTGCGTACCGTTCACTTTCTCGATCGCTTCAGTGATACGGTCTAGCGAATCGTATTTGTAAGTCTGGACGAAAGGATTGGCTAGTCCGCTGAAAGTAATGGTTTGTTTTGCAATGTTGCCGGCGTTCTGAGTCGCATCGACAGTGCCATTTGATTGAAGCTCGCCGTATTCGTAATTGAGCTTCATCATCGTACCATCGCCGATCGAATGCCCCATCGCGATCTCTGTAACTTGCAACCTTGAGTTCACCTTTGCAGCTTCCCAAAGACCATTGCCAAGTTTCAAACTCGCGATCTTGCCATCCGGTAGATAGGAAAATGCAGTCGCAAAGTTGTGGTTGATTCCACTAGATGTAGCACGCCCCGTGATCTTCCCGATATCGCCATTCGCATCGAGGTCGGTTTCAACGACGCGGCCGCTTGGGTATGTTTGCTGGATAAGTGCACCCGACAGATTGTATTGGTAGCTGCTGGTACGCACAGGTGCCGTCGAAATGGTCTCGCCATCAAGAGGCGTTATCTGCTTGCTCTCGGTCAAGCGTCCAAGCACGTCAAACCCGCTGTATTGCGTTTCCGAAACGCTGCTCGAAACCTTTATCAATTTGCCTATAGCAGGCGCAGTGGTGCCATAGGTGTTAGTAACCGTCGCAGTCTGCGGACTGTCGTTGTAGGTCCGTGTCAGAGGACGATTAAGTGCGTCGTAAGTACTCGTGATCGTCGTTCCTTTGGCATCGGTCGTGGTCAGAACATTGCCGTTGTTGTTGTAAGTAAACCCGCCGGTCCAGCTATTGTTGTAAGGATCCCCCGAAGTATTCAATGCCGTGTTAACTTCCTGCTCCGGCTGACGAATCCTCAACGTCCGACCCAACGAGTCGTACATGAAGTACCGATTCTGACTGCCTTGCTCAACCCTAACCATTTTGCCCATCGTGTTGTACGTATAGTTAGTCGCTTGATTAGGACTGCTCACCGAACCCAATTGGTTGCTTGAGTTCGGCTCGTCAACGCGAGCAAGTTGCCCAAGTCCGTTGGTGATCGAACGCCGGGCCGTCAACCCCGCGCTCGAAGTCGTACAGGCCTGCGCGAAAGCTCTGGATGTTTCCGCCTCGTACCTGGTCGGCTCCGACGACGAGCCGCATCCAAAGAAGAAAAAGACCGGACCCGTCACTCCTCTCGAACGCAAGTTCCAGGAAGTCAGAAAACTCCCAAAGAAAAAGCAGGACTTCATCCTGCAATTTCTCGATACCGTACTCGAAAGCAACCAGCAAAAGGCGTGAACAAAGAAAAAGACAACCTCAAAAAAGGCTGTCAAGTGTTATTTCCGATTTTCGACCTGCCGATAAGTTAGAAGTATTGCTGCTAACCATCAGGAGGCGAAGCAAGGCGATTCGTTGATAGATCGATGATTTCCCACTCGTCTGGAGAAGGCTTTCGAAAAGGTATTGACCCGTCCGCTTTCAGAATCTCAAGCATACTCACTTCTTCCTCAATAGCGAAAACAACCGCACTTACGGAAATACCATCGTCGTCAACGAACATTGCTTCGACGGGATAGTACCACTGCTTTGAAGATTTCGTCGTGCGAAATTTCAAAATGCCGTCAGGAATTAGTTCTTCAACACGGTCGTCAGCGGGAAGTCTTACAACAGGTGCTTCTCCCTTAGATTGATAGCTTAAGATTCGCTCTAAGAGACCTTTTTCGTCCGCTTTCAAGGTTCGATAGCTCATACTATTTTTTTGTCGGATCATAGTATGTTCCGATCCTGATGGTTCCGTCCGCTAGGGGAAGCATGGGGTCAGGCATGCGATATTGCGATTCTCTGCTCGGAGTCTGACCGT
>CALDGX010000247.1 GCA_937941715.1 uncultured Chloracidobacterium sp.
GCAAAGCGGATTGATCGATATCCTGTTTGTGCCGGGCGGTAAGATCGCGGCCGTAATGTACAGCGACTACGGGTACGTTAAGATCGCCAGATTTCAATCGAACGGGCAGGCGGATGTGACATTTGGAGTTCAAGGGCTGCTCACGATCCCGGCCCCGAATTTCCGGGTTTTCGATGCCGCCGTGCTCGCTGACGGCAAGATCCTGTTGGCCGGGTCGTACTTTCCGGGCGGGAACGCAGTAGATTTTTTTGTGACCCGGCTAAATCCCGACGGGTCGCCCGACACGACCTTTGGAAACGCCGGCATCTTTACGGTCAATCAGGGTACATACGACCAAATAAACAGGATCGTGATCCAGCCTGACGGCAAGATCGTCGGGGCCGGTTACACGTCCGACGCGGGCGGTTATCAGGCGGTAATAAGATTGAACTCAAACGGTACGCCTGACACGAGCTTTAACGGCGGAATGGCTTTTTTCCGATTTCCGCTCTACCCGCACTCGTCACCGCGCCAGCTCCAAACGGTCAGGATACTCGGCGACGGCAGTATCCTTACCGCCGCACCGATCAACTTTGCCCATCCGACCGGCATTGCTCTCGGCGTCGGCATTGCGCGGCTGACACCGACAGGGCAGTTGGACGAAACATTTGGGACTCAGGGAACGTCACTCGCTTCGCGGCCCGCACCGAATGGGTACAACGAGAACGTCGACCTGGAACTGATGGCTGCAGGGCGTTTTGTCGCGGCGTACACGTCAGGCGTTACGGTGTTTGAATCGACCGGCAGCTTTGTCCGCGATCTGCCTTTCGAGGCTACGTGGATCGAACGTATGCCAAACGGCAGTTTACTCGGCTCAGGTGATAATCCCTTGCCTGCCGCTCGGGTCGGCGGGATCAAGGTCTATAGCGATCAGAGCGTCATCGGTCGGGCATCGACGCCGGGCCGCCCGTTTGCCGCACCGGACGGGCGGATCATAGTCGGGCGGATCGACTCAGATACCAACGAACTGGTGTTGACCGCACTGTTGCGTCTGACCTCACAGGGAACGCGAATGGCGGACTTTGACCGCGACGATAAGACCGATCTGGCAATTCAACGCTGGTCTTATTTTTTCGCCCAAAAGAGCGGCGGCGGGATCATCGCTAACCTTCAGACATTTTTTGGAGCGACCGTCATCCCAGAAATGTCGGAACAACGACGGCCGAATCTTTTGCTCGACCGCAATACAATCGTGTTCGCGCTCCGGGGCATCCCCAATGTGAGCGGCGGACTCTATCGGCGAATATCTGACACGACCGGCGAGATCTACTTCAATTCCGTGTGGGGATCGCCCGGCGACATACCGACCGGCGGCGATTTCGACGGAAATGGCCAGGTGGACATGACGGTCTTTCGACCGTCGGACGGGGTTTGGTATTCGATATTCGGCGAGAATGACCAGTTTAGATTTGTCAGCTGGGGTACGGCGGGCGACAAACCTGTTCCGGCTGATTACGATTATGACGGCAAGACCGACTTTGCGGTATATCGCCCGTCCACCGGTACGTGGTGGATAAAGCGCAGCTCTGACGGCGGTCCGGTCGCCGTTAAGTTCGGCGTGGCCTCGGATATTCCCCTCACAGGCGATTATGATGCGGACGGCCGGGCCGATCTTACAGTCTATCGTCCGTCTGAGGGCAATTGGTATCAGTACCTGACGACCGAGGGTTTTCGAATGATCAGATTTGGACTGGCAGGCGATATCCCGGTTCCCGGCGATTACGATGGCGACGGCCGGCACGATATCGCACTGTACCGGAGCGGCGTATGGTATCTGTTAAAGAGCCGTGATGGTTTCGCGGCCGTGATGATGCCCGCTGCGATCGGTACGACGGTTGACGATGTGCCGGTCTCGGTCCGTTACGATCAATGACGGGCACGATCTGAACTTTGCAGAACTGGTTGGACAACTTGCACCTGTCACCTGTAAATTCATATACCAACGGCGGGCGTCGAAAAAGTGCCCCATTCGATCATCGGGTGCAACCGCAAACTCGTCGGTCGGCATCTGTTGCTTCGAAGTAAATATCTTTACGCGAAACTATTAACTGAACTTAGAACTATGCTTAAAAACACTCTTTACGGCGCACTCTACTGTGCGGTGATCGCAATCTTTGCCGTCATGCCGACGGCGGTTAACGCGCAGGATCAGATGAATGAAGATAACCCGGTCATCGATCGCTCTGCCATTCCCGACTCGGGCGACAGCGTTAACGACTTTGTTCCAAAGGGCTGGAAAATTGAGGAGGACGTCAAGGGCGACCTCAATGGCGACGGCATCGCTGACCACGCCCTCAAACTGATCGAAGACAAAGTCGCCGAGAGCGAAGACACGATGAACGATCGCAGCCGGGCATTGGTACTGGTATTTGCCGACAAAGGCGGAATGCTGACCAAAGCGGCAGTGACGGACAAATTGCTCCAATGTACCGCATGCGGCGGCGCGTTTTACGGTGTCAGCGACGCTCCGGCCGTGGTCACGATCGAAAAGGGCGTCCTCGTCGTCAACCAGGATCACGGATCACGCTGGGTGACCGACGTGACGTTTCGCTTTCGATATGATGAACAGCCGAATATGTTCATCCTCATCGGGTTTGACTATGCCGGCCGCGACCGCGGTGTAGGTGACGTTACGACCGAGAGCACCAATTACCTGACCGGTAAGCGCATCACCACCGTCAGCAAAGGAAAACGCGAGACCACCAAGACCACGATCGTCAAGAAAATGCGTTACAGCATCGAAGAGGTCTCGGCTGAGAATTTTGAAGCTGAGGCGACAACGCGGCTCGGCCTCGACTAAGTGACGGCTTCGTTTTAGCGAACTTCATTGCAGTAAAGAAAGGGATCGGTTTCGACCGGTCCTTTTCCGTTTATCCGGATGGGACGGCAAACAGATCGCCCTCGCCCGCGGCGAAACGACAAAGACGTCGTCCTGATCGGCGGATCTGGAAAATAAGAAATTCACCACCGAGGCACCGTGAGGATTAGGGAATAAGTCTCTGCGTTCTCTGTGTCTCTGTGGTGAGATCAATTCCGAGTTGCGGACACAGCCATCAGATCGATGAACCGCTCAAAGAGATACTCCGAGTCGTGCGGCCCGGGAGCCGATTCCGGGTGATACTGCACCGAAAAGACCGGCAGCGTCTTGTGACGCAGGCCGGCGACGGTGTGGTCGTTGAGGTTGATGTGCGTGACCTCGACGTCCGCGGGCAGGCTGTCGGCGTCCACAGCAAAGCCGTGGTTGTGCGCGGTGATCTCGATCTTGCCGGTGGTCAGGTCTTTGATCGGCTGGTTGCCGCCGCGATGGCCGAATTTGAGTTTGTATGTCGATCCGCCAAACGCCGTGCCGATCAGCTGATGGCCGAGGCAGATGCCGAACATCGGCTTACCGGCTGTCGTCAGCTTCCTTACCTCGCTGACAACGTTCTGCATTGACGCCGGGTCGCCGGGGCCGTTCGATAGGAAAATGCCGTCGGGCTCGAGCGCCAGCACGTCGACGGCGGGCGTCTCGGCCGGGACGACCGTTACGCGGCAGCCAAACTTTGAAAACTCTCTCAGCGAGTTGGTCTTGACGCCAAAATCGTACGCCACGATATGAAACCGCTCGGCTCCGGATGCCGGATAGTCGTAATTCTGATCGACGGTCACGCTGGTCGCTAGTTCGCGGTTCTCCATTTCAGGCGATGCCGTGACCTTTGCGAGCAAACTGGCGGCATCGGTATCGATCGTAGAAATTCCCGCACGCATCGCACCCTTATCGCGAATGTGACGGACCAGGGCACGCGTGTCAAGGTGCTCGATACCGATTATCGAATTCGCCTTCAGGTAGTCCTGCAGCGACATCGTCGAGCGAAAGTTCGAAACGATCCGGCTCGCTTCGCGGACGACAAAGCCCTCGACCCACGGCCGCCGCGATTCGACATCTTCAGCGTTGGTGCCGTAATTGCCGATCAGCGGGTACGTCATACAGACGATCTGCCCGGCGTAGCTTGGGTCGGTCAGGATCTCCTGATAGCCGGACATCGAGGTGTTAAAGACCATCTCGCCAAAGGTCTCGCCGTCAGCCCCAAACGACGTCCCGGTAAACGTCCGCCCGTCTTCAAGCACCAAAATTGCCTTTCTTGCCTTGTCCATCAGAGTTAGATTTTAGCGTATCGAGCGGAAAGCCGGAAATAAGCCCGCGAAATGCGGATAACTAACCACAGATGAACACAGATCAGGAAAAGAGACAGGACTCACTTTCGATGCATTTATCTGTGCCCATCCGTATTTATCTGTGGTTGGACATTTCTTTGATTTCTGTTCGAATAGAGGGCGCAAAGTTCGACCGGGGAAAAGCAGGAAATTTAACCACAGATGGACACAGATGAACCAGATGAACACAGATCAGGAAAAGAGACATGGCTCACTTTCGATGAATCTATCTGTATCTATCCGTGTTTATCTATGTTTGAACGTCTATTTATTTCTGTTTGAGTAGAGAGCACAAAGTTCGACCGGGAAAAGCAGGAAATTTAACCACAGATGGACACAGATAAACACAGATCAGGAAAAGAGACAGGCCTCTCTTTCGGTGAATTTATCTGTGTCTATCCGTATTTATCCGTGGTTAATTTAACTTCTTATCGCGCTTCGCGGGCACGAAGATCTTCGGGGTCGGGTGTCGCGGTCGGCGTTGGTTTGGGAACCGCGTTGTCGTATTCGCCGTGCTCCAAAAAGCCGACGTTCGAGGGCCGCCAATAGCGGAAAAATGCCTTTCCGTAGATATATTTTTCAGGCACCAGCCCCCAGTAACGAGAGTCAGACGAATTGTCGCGGTTGTCGCCCATCACAAAATAATGGTGCTCGTCGACCTTTTTTGCCGGCCAGCTCGGCAGCGACTGGTTATGCTCGGCGTCGAGATAATTTTCCTTAAGCTCAACGCCGTTGATGAATACGCGGCCGTTGCGCACCTCGACATTCTCGCCCGGCATACCGATGACGCGTTTTACGTAGCTCTTGTCGGGGTCATTCGGAAACCAGAATACGACAATATCGCCGCGCTCGATGTGGCCCCAGCTGACGCTCTGTATCTTGTAATATACGAGCTTGTTGACGAGCAGACGCTCGCCGTCGTGCAACTGCGGCAGCATCGACGTGCCCTCGACCACCACCGGCTGGACAAAGAATACGCCGAACAGGATAAATACGACGATGATCAGAAAGATGTCGCGGAGCAGCCTGAGAGCCTCGGTCCAAATGCCCTGGCGCGACTCGCTGCGGAGGCTGACAATATCGATGTCGCGATCGTCCCGCGGATCGACAGGCCCGAATGGGTGTTTATTTTTGCCGCTGAGCTCAAACATATACCGTGACGCCGTAAATGACAGCATCAATTACACGTTAGACCTCGGCGCCGTCTTTGTCAAAGTTTTCGTTTGCGCCGCGGCCGTGCTCCGCCGTCTTTCGAGAGGCTTTTGACCCACTCGAGAAACGAGTCTTCGTAAACCAGCCAGCCAAATCGCGTCGGGCGTCCGCCGACAGTTTCAAATGTACCGTTCTCGCAGAGCGAAATGAGTGACGGTCTCGACGGCACCGGCGTAATGATGCGGTATTGTTCGATCAATCGTGAGACTTCGGTCAAACTGATCGCGGGGCGGGGTGAGAGTTCTAACAAACGTTTTGTGATAGTCATTGTGTTGAGTGTTGGTTTCAGCTTGAGTGTGATGTTACGAAAGGATGTCGCCGGCAATGTCCGTCACGGCCAGCCCGAACATTGCATAAATATCATAAACATCATAAACATTGTAATTATCGTAAATATCATAAATATCGTAAATCGAAAGCCGGGCATTATGTATTAGTCTGGAAATGGGCCGGATGAATCGCGGCCGCGGCGGGCCGCCTTGCCGGGCCGTCGAATGATATCGTCCATCTGTTGGAGAATATCAAACAAACGGGCAGAAATCAAATAGATCGGCATCGCCGCCGTATCACCAGATCGAACGAACAAAACGGAGCAGAAATTATGACATTTACACAGACCGATAAAACGAAGGCCTTTGCCATCGTCAAGACATTTGAAACGTCAGACCCGGCCGGCGACTATGCCGCCTGTGTCGTCCTGAATGACGGTGCCGGAGTTTCGTACGGCATCAGCCAGTTCACGCACCGCTCGGGTTCGCTCCTTGCGGTCGCCGAGCGATATATCGCCATGGGCGGAAAGGTCGGAGCCGACGTCATCCGCGACCGACTGCCGACGCTTCGCGACATTTCGGGGCGGGCGATCAGACAGATCGTCGCTGACCACCGTTTTCGGGCCGCTCTGCGGGCCGCAGCCGCGACCCCTGAGATGCGGGCCGCACAGTTGGCCGAGACAGACCGCCTTTACTTCAGGCCCGCCCTGACGGCCTGTCGGCGCCTCGGGTTCGTTGAGCCGCTGAGCCTTGCGGTCATCTTCGATTCCGTTGTCCATGGGTCGTTTTATAGGGTCGCCCGCGGCGTCGCGGCCGACATCTCGGACGAACGGGCATGGATCACGGCATATGTTCGCCGCCGTGACGCCTGGCTGCTGAGCTATCCGCGGCTCGCCCCGACGCGATACCGGATGCGGTTCTTCCTCGGCCAGATCACCATCTCGAACTGGAAGCTTGAACTTCCGCTCAATGTCCACGGCGTCAGGATCACGGCCGCAACGCTCAAGTCAGTTTCGCCCGGAGCCGTTCCCGACGAACCCGTGCCGCCGCCGGCCGGCAATAGTGTCCAGTCCGCGGTCGGCGAGCTAACAAGGAGCTACGACCGGATAGAGTCGGCGCTCAGCAACGCGGTCACGCGGGCCGACGCCGCAAAATCGCTCTGGACCACGGTCGCGGGCACGGTCTGGCAGACGTTCTGGGCGGTGGCGGCGTTTCTGGCCGGCCTGCCGCGTGAGGTCTGGATCATCTCGGCCGTCATCGCCGGAGCGTTGATGCTTGCTTATCTTTACCGCCAGATCGAACTTGGCCGCATCCGCGAAAGGGCGGCCGCCGGAGGTACACAAATATGAACGACGCAAAGAACATCCTGATCGCCTGGCTCAGCTCGGTCAGCTGCGTCCTCGCGGCGATCGAGGTCCGAACGTGGATAACGATCGTCTCGGCGGTGGTGCTCCCGGTCATATTTTTTGTTTGCGGCAAGGCGATCGATGTCTGGCTGCAGATCTATCTTCGCCGCGGAGGTTCGCGTCCGCGGCCCGAACCGAAAGACTATGAATGAAACGACCAAAATGAAGATCGTCGCGGCCGCTTTTCTGGCGGCCGCCGTCATCGCCGCTGCCGGTTGGGCGGCGTCCGCGATACAGATCGAGCGGGCGCAGCAGAGGCTGTCAGCCGCACGGGCGGCAACCGCCGCTGCCGAACGCGAGGCCGCAGCCCGCGAACTTGAGGCTGCCCAATATACAAAACTGATCGAACAGCTCGAACAAAAGATCGCCGATATCAGATCGGCCAACACAAAACTCGATGAAAAGCTTAAAGATAAAAAAACTACTACCCGCAATGCTCGTGCTGATGTCGAGCGTGCCCGCGGCCATCGCCCAGTCGGTGCCGTCCCCGCCGCCGAGTCCGTCTGCGAAGAGCTCGCTGCCCTCGGCCACCCGTGCTGACGCGGCGCTCAGGCAGGCTTGCCTGTCCGCTGCGGCCGATCTCGATTCGACCCGCCGGCTCGCCGACGCCTTAACGGCCGAAAACGCCGCACTTACCGAACGCCTCGAGGCCGAAAAACTCGCATCCGCCGAGCTTGCACGGCTCGCAGCCGTCCGCGGCTCTGAGGCCGAGGCCGTCCGGCTGTCCAATGCGGCCGCGGCCCGCGTCATCGCCGCTAAGGACGCCGAGATAGCGGCACGCGACCGGCTTATCGAAAGCCTCAGGAAAAAGCGTGCGTCGCCATGGCGCCGGCTAGGCGACATCCTGATCGGTGCCGCGGCCGTCGCGATCCTCAAATAGAACCATCGGAGAAGATCGACAATGAAAGAACATCTGCAGGAGGCCATCGAGCATTTTCGGGCTCGAACGGCGAGATACACACGTGCCGAGCGGTACTACGCCGGCGATCACGACCTGGCGTTCGCGACCGACAAGTTCAAGAACGCGTTCGGGTCACTGTTTCGCGAGTTTGCTCTGAATCTGTGCCCCGCGATATGCGACGCGGTTCGCGACAAGCTCCGCATTACCGGATTTTCGCCGGATCAGCCGGACGGCAATGCGGGAGCGGAGCTTGCGGCCGCCGCCGGACGCGTCTGGACGGACAACCGAATGCGCCTGCGGGCCGGCGAGGTACACAAAGAGGCTCTCAAATGCGGCGACGCATATATGATCGTGTGGCCCGATGCCGCCGGCCGGGCGGCGTTATATCCCAACCGTGCCTCGACCTGCTTCGTGACCTACGACGAGGAGTTTCCCGGCCGCGTCATACGTGCCGCAAAGTACTGGCGCTCGCCCGACCGGCGCATCCGCATGAACATCCTCTATCCCGACCGGATCGAGAAATTTGCGACCAGGCGCCCGGCGGACATCCTGTCTGATCCGGCCGCTCTTTCCCCGGCCGGCGAGCCGGTGCCCAACCCGTTCGGCGTCGTTCCGGTCTTTCATTTCGCCAATAATGCCGACATCGGCGCCTTTGGCCGATCGGAGTTTGAATCGGCGGTCCCGATCCAGGACGGCCTCAACAAATCGGTCCTCGATATGCTCGTCGCGATGGAGTACGCGGCTTACCGCCAGCGTTGGGCGTCGGGGATCGAGGTCGAATATGACCTCGACGGCAGGCCCGCCATGCCGTTCACGGCCGGGGCGGACCACGTCTGGATGACGAGCAGCCCGGACTCGAAATTTGGCGACTTTAACGCCTCGGCGCTCGACCAGTTCATAAAGGTCAAGGACGGCTTTCGCGTGGACATCGCGTCGGTCACGGGTACGCCGCTGCACTACTTCACGCCGGGCTCGGACGCCCTGCGGACCGGTGCCGGCGTCAAGCGTAACGAGTCGCGTTTTCTGGCGAAGGTGCGCGACCGGCAGGAGGCATTCGGACAGGTCTGGAGCGACGTTATCGCCTTTGCCCTGCTGGTCGAGGGCGTCGCCGACGAAGCCCGTTTGCTGACCCGTTGGGAGGATCCGGCGCCGATATCAGAACGCGAGGTGCTCGAAAACATCATCCTCAAAAAACAGATCGGGCTGCCCGATCAATACGCTCTGTCCGAGGCCGGTTACGGCGAAGCGGACATTAAAACGATGCTGGCGGCCGTCGGCAAACGGCCCGAGCATTCCACCCAAGCCAAATGAAACAAAAAACTATGAAAACGCAAACATCCACCGAAACCACGACACCACCTGAACCACCGCCGCCCGTGGACGAATTGTCCGGACAACTCGCCGCACTTGCCGCCGAGAACGCCGAGCTCCGTGCCGCCCTCGATTTCGGGAACGCACGCGACGCGGTCGTCGCTGACCTCACGGCCGCCGGTGCGCGTTCGCCGCGGCTGTTGTTTGACGCCGTCAAGGGCGACATCCGCATAGACGCTGACGGCTCCGTCGCCGGCCGCGGCGAGATCGTCGAAAGGCTCAAGGCGGCCTTTCCCGAGCAGTTCGCCTCGCCGCCGCCGACATCGATCGACGCCGGTGCCGGCCGGACCGCCTCGGCCGTACTCACGCGCGAAACGCTCGCTAAAATGACGCCGTCCGAGATCGCCGCACTCGACTGGCAAGCGGTCAAGCAGGCGCTCGCGGCGAGGTGACCGTCGCCGATCGATACCGCGGCGGCCCGGCCGGCCGTCGATGACAGCAGATACTGGAGGAAAACTTAATGTCAATAGAATTTATCCCGACCGTTTGGGCGGCAAGGCTGCTTGTCGCCCTCGATAACTCGCTCGTATATGGACAAGCGAATGTGTGTAATCGCGATTATGAGGGCGAGATCCGCGAAGCCGGAAATACCGTCAAGATCGCATCGATCGGAGACGTGACCGTCGCCGACTATGTCAAGAACACGGACATCGACGACCCCGAAACACTATCCGACGAAGAGCAGAGCCTGCTCATCGACAACGCCAAGTATTTTAACTTCTATGTGGACAGCGTCGATCGTGCCCAGGCGAACGCCAATATCATGGATGAGGCGATGCGTCGCTCGGCGTGGTCGCTGCGGGCGGCGGCCGATACGTTTCTCGCGGCCGCGATGGAGTCGGCCGTGCCGTCGGGCAACAAGATCGGCACCGTCGGTGACCCGGTCGTGCCGACCAAGGACGACGCGTACGAATACCTAGTCGATCTCGGCGTGCTGCTCGACGAAGGCAATGTTCCGATCGACGGCCGCTTTGTCATCGTGCCGGCGTGGTTCCACGGCCTTTTGCTCAAGGACGACCGTTTCGTGCGGTCGGGAACGTTTCGCGGCGACGCCCGTCTGGCAAACGGCGAGGTCGGTGAGGCGGCCGGATTTCGCATTCTGAAATCGAACAACGTGCCCAATACCTCGGGCGCCAAGTTCAAGATCATCGCCGGCCACGCGTTGGCGACGTCATTTGCCGAGCAGGTGCTCGACGTCCAGACGTACAAGCCTGAAAAGCGGTTTGGCGACGCGGTCAAGGGCCTGCACGTTTACGGAGCCAAGGTCGTCCGTCCGTCAGCGCTCGCGATGCTGATCGCCGACAGATCATAGCCGCAATCCCCGGGCGGCCGCCAGCACTCTCTGTCAGCGGCCGCCATTTTGTTATGCCCGAAAAGAGAACAAATTATGCCTGAAACTGATCTCGAAAAACTGAAACGGCTTTCCGCCTGGGAGGCCGAACCCGCACTCTCGGAGGACGACCTCGAAGCTATACTTGGCGGCGCCGCACTCGCCGACATCAACCTCCTCGAACCGTCGCACGAAGAGTGGACGCCGACCTATGACATCAACGCCGCTGCCGCTGCCGCTTGGCTCGCCAAAGCCGCACGCGCGAGTTCGCTCGTCGAGGTCGACCCGCCCGGCTCGGGCGTCGTCACGTCAAAGGTCTTTGACAATTGTCGCCGCATGGCACGGATATTTGCCGGAAAAGGGCCGCGGTCCGCGCGTTTGCGCAATACATATACGTAAATGCGAATATGTACGCACCCGACGTGACGCGGGAAAGAGGTAAACACCATTTTGTGTTCGCCGTCCGTGTCGATTCCGCCCTTTTCGTGAAAATCGGTTAGAATGTTCGATGAATTGAAACGTATCAACATCTACAAAAAACTGACGTGGCTCAATGAACTACGGGCCGACGAGGCCGTGTATGTTCTGCGCGAGTGCGGCGGCAGCGAGGAATGGGCTCGCCGCATGTCCGATCGCCGCCCGTTCCTGATGATCGACGACCTTTTCGAAAAGGCCCGCCGGTACTGGCCCCATTCGCCGGCCGGCGACGCCGATAAATATTCTGAGGCCAGCGAACGTCTCGGCAAGCTGCTCGAGCGTTAACGCGGCCGACGCTTGTTTCCTTTATATATATCTATGCAGACGACCCTCGACGCAGAACTGATCGGATCGCTGACCGAAAGGCTCCGGGCGGCACTCAAGCGCGACGCAGAGCGTTATCCCGGAGACTCGCATCGCCGCCAGCCGGTTCACACAGTTTACGGCGGAGCCCAGCTTTTTAGCGCCGAGACACCGGCAAAGCTCGGCAGTCTCGCGGCGGCGGCATTTGACGAATACGCGGGCGACCCTTCCGTGCTGGCCTCGATCCTCGGCATATCGGACGATCTGTCGGGCGTTGTGCATGAACGCGTTCGCGAAAAGCTTGCCCGCGAGCCGATCGAAGATCTTAGGATCGATTTTGAGGACGGCTACGGCATTCGGCCCGATGACGAAGAGGACGCCCACGCCGTCAGTACCGCCGACGAGATGGCAAACGCGTTGGCAAACGGTGCGTTGCCGCCGTTCGTCGGGATTCGGGTCAAGGCGATGTCGGCCGAGGCCCACGGGCGTTCGATCCGAACGCTGGACCTCTTTCTGACCCGTCTGACCGAGGCGGCCGGTCGCCTGCCGGACAATTTCCTTATTACATTGCCAAAGGTAGTCCTTGCCGAACAAGTCTCGGCGTTTGCCGACGTGCTCGACCGCCTCGAAAAGAAGTTGGGCATACCGGGCGGTACGCTGAGGTTTGAGATCATGATCGAATCGACGCGTTCGATCGTCGCGGCGGACGGGCGGTTCGCGATGCCGCTCTTTCTCAATGCCGCCGCCGGCCGGCTCGCGGGAGCGCATTTTGGTGCCTACGATCATACGGCGAGCTGCGGCATCACCTCGGCGAATCAGGATATGCTCCATCAGGCGTGCGACTTTGCACGCAATATGATGCAGGCCGCGTTCGGCGGGACCGGCTTCTTTCTTTCGGACGGAGCGACCAATATTATGCCGGTCGGCGTTCACCGCGGCCGTGACCTCGATGACCGACAGCGTGCCGAGAACCGCTCGGCCGTGCATCGTGCTTGGCAGGTGCATTACGGCCACGTCCGACATTCGCTCGCGAACGGCTTTTATCAGGGCTGGGACCTTCACCCGGCGCAGATCCCGACACGCTATGCGGCGGTGTACGCTTTCTTTCTGGAGGGGATCGAAACGGCGGCGGTCCGGCTTCGCAACTTCGTGGATGAGGCCGCACGGGCCACGCTCGTCGGCGATCAGTTTGACGACGCCGCCACTGGACAGGGCCTCTTGCTTTACTTTGTCCGGGCGGTCAACTGCGGTGCCGTTTCGGCGGACTATGCCGCCAGTTTGACGGGCCTCACCATCGAACAGCTTCGTTCCGCCTCATTTGCCGACATTATCAAGCGCTAAAGCCGGCCGCCGACGCCCTCGAACGACTTCACAAACCGCTAAATTGGTAAAACCCATATGCCATTCAAAATAAATTGGTAAACGTGATCGCGATCACGACTTCGGGCCGATCTTTTGCCCAAACAAGCCTAAAACACTGTATTTTGTCGATTTTTCATCGAAAAATGCGAACTTTTGTCGAAAAATAATAAAAAGTGGCTTGCAATAATTGGTAAAACCAATTATGATTTTCCGGAAATTCAAAGAATTCCAACTAGAAATCAATTTGAGGTAGGTAGAAGTAATGAAAATCCAAGCAATTCTGCAGCAGCGAGTGATCGGCCTGATGATCATTCTAATGATCGGAGCGGCCGCCGTATTCGGCCAGGAATTTCGCGGTACGATAAACGGCAGCGTTTCAGATCCGAACGGGGCCGCGGTCGCCGGTGCGACGGTCGTTATCAGAAACAAGGCGACCAATGTTGCCTCGACCGTCACGACCAACAGCGAGGGTTCGTACTCGGTGCCGTTCCTTACGCCCGGCGAATACAAGGTGACCGCTACCGGTGACGGATTTAAGACCTCATCCAGAGATTCGGTCACGGTCGCTGTCGATGACCGCCTGACCGTTGATTTCACGTTGGAGATCGGAGCATCAGCCGAAGTAAACGTCATCGCCGACGCCGAGGTGCTCGAGCGCGGTTCGGTGACGGTCGGCACGGGCGTCAGCCAGCGTCAGATCGCCGAGCTGCCGCTGGCCGAAGGCGCTCCTTATACGCTGGCGACACAGGCCCCGGGCGTCGTTTACACCGGTGACCCCAACTTTCAGGGCCCGACCGCTAACGGCAACCTCGCCGGATTTCGCACCAATGGTGCCGCCGGCAACCAGATCAACCTCGACGGTTCGCCCAATCTGGCCTACGGCGGCCAGGTAGCTTTTACTCCGCCCTCTGATGCGGTGCAGGAATTCAAGGTTCAGACCAACGCCTTTGACGCGCAGAACGGCTTTACGGCCGGTTCGACCGTCAACGTCGCACTCAAGAGCGGCACCAACAGCCTTAACGGTTCGCTCTATTACTATGACCGTGACAAGAGCCGCACGGCCAACAACTTTTTCAACAACCGGCTGGGACGCGAGCGTCCGGGCCGCAAGTACGCCCGCTACGGCGCGGTGATCAGCGGGCCGGTCTATATCCCGAAGATCATCAACGGCAAGGACAAAACGTTCTTCCTGTTCTCGTTCGAGCGTCAAAAGGACAACGTCGCACAGCCGACCACCTACTCGGTTCCGACGATGAAGATGCGCAATGGCGACTTTACCGAGTTGATCGTCGATCCGACCAATATCGCTAACGCCAACAACACGATCATCTACAATCCGTTCTCGGGCGTCCTGAGCGGCAGCAACGTGGTCCGGACGTCGTTCGGCTGCCCGACATCGGGTGCGGTGCCGACCGGTTCGACTTGCAACATCATTCCGACGGCGTCGATGTACGCACCGGCACTGGCGTTCCTCAAGCTTTTCCCGGCACCGAATCAAGCCGGCCTCGTCAACAACTTTGTGACCGACCAGAACCTGATCCGGCCGTACCGCTCGTATCTGGTCAAGCTCGATCACAACTTCAATTCGAACAACCGCATTTTCGGCAAGTGGTATCACAGCCGCAATACCGAGGACCGCTACAACCTCGAGGGCACGCCCGACTCGATCACGCGCGGATTTGAGAACCGACGGAACAACGGTATGAACATCGACTATACGTCGGTGCTCAGCGCTAAATTCATTCTCGACATTCGCGGCAGCTGGAATCAGTTCAAGCTCGTGCGTTATCAGGAAGGCCAGCCGACGGCGGCCGAGCTCGGATTTACCGGCATTCCGGCGTCGCGTCAGGGCAACCTCTTTCCGCGATTCGATTTTCGCAACTATATGACGCTCGGTTCGCAGCGTTCGGACTATAACGACGGCCAGTCGCGTCCGTTCGACCTGTTTTCTATTCAGCCGACGGTGACACAGATCTTCGGCAACCATACGCTCAAGTACGGTTACGATTTCCGCCGCCTGCGTGAGCGTTTCTCGACCGCGGGTTATGCCTCGGGCCGATTCCTGATCGACGGTACATACACGATGCAGGCGTCCAACTCGGGTTCGACACAGCGTGACCGTGCCGGCCGCGACCTTGCCGCATTTTTGTTGGGCGTTCCGGTCGCGTCATCTACAAGTCTGATCGACAACCCGACCGAGTACGACACCAGCGAGATCTATCAGGGATTTTTCATCCACGACGATTTCCGCATCTCGCCGCGAATGACGCTCAACATCGGCCTCAGATACGAGCTCGAGAGCGGCGTTCGCGAATCTGGCGGCCGTATCGTCAAGAACTTTGACCGCAACGCGATCAGCCCGATCGCCGCTGCCGCACTCGCCAACTACAATTCGAACGTGCCGGTCAGCACTCCGGTCGGAGCGATCGCCAACCTTACGGGTGGCCTTGTATTCGCCGACGGCCCGAAGGACGCCAACCAGTCGACCGACCGCAACAATTTCCAGCCGCGAGTCGGTATCTCATACGGCATCGACAACAAGACGGTGGTTCGTGCCGGATTCGGTATCTTTACCGCTCCGTTCCAGATCGGTGCGATCTTCCAGCCCGGATTTTCGACGCCGACGCTCTTTACGCCGAGCACGAACAACGGCCTGACGTTCAACGCCACGCTCGCCAACGCGTTCCCGGCCGGCATCACGCCGTCGCCCGGTGCGGCTCTCGGCCTGATGACATTTGTCGGCCGTGACGTGACATCGTCAAACGCTACCGGCCCGACGACGACGGTCCTGCCGTATAAGCGAAAGAATGCCAATTACACCCGATTTATGTTCGGCATTCAGCGTGAGATATTCTTTGGTATCGGCGTCGACGCGTCGTACATCTATTCAAAGGGCCAGGACCTTGCGGTCGCCCGCGAGTTGAACGCGATCCCGACGATCTATCTCAATAACTTCACGGCGTCGACCGATCCGTCGACGATCCTCGGTCAGATCACGGCGGTCAACACTTTTCTCAATGCAACGGTCGCCAATCCGTTCCGCGGACTGGTACCCGACAGCACGACCTGGAACGCGAACACGATCCAGCGTCGCCGCTTGCTGACCCCGTATCCGCAGTACGGCAATATCGCGATGACCGAGTACAACGGCACGAGTTCATTCCAGTCGTTCCAGCTCCAGTTGTCCAAGCGGTTTACCAAGGGGCTTTCGCTCAGCGGTTCGTACACGTTCTCGCGTGAGCATCAAAAGTCGCAGTACCTCAATCCGCAGGACACCGATATGGTTGACATCGTCGCTCCGACCGAACGTCCGCATCGCTACACGTTCTCGGGCATCTATGAGCTTCCGTTCGGCAAGAACCGCCAGTACTTCAGCGGTTGGCACCCGATCGCCGAGGCCGTTCTCGGCGGATGGCAGCTTCAGGCCGTTTACGAATGGCAGAGCGGCGAACCGCTTCAGTTCGGCAACGTTTACTACAACGGCGACCCGAACCAGTTGAGGAATCTGTTGGGCAAGAAGGACGAGAACGGCAGACGCTACGGCATCGACGTTCCGGCATTTGCGATCAGCGGTTTCTTTATCGGTGGTGTACAGTCGGCCGCCAACGTACCCGGATACGCCAACAACTACACCAGCAGTTCGGCAAATACGGTCCGTACGATGCCGTTGACGATGGGCCGGTTCCGCAATCAGCGATTCCTTAAATTTGATGTCGGTCTTTCCAAGAATTTCCGCATCAAAGAAGGGATGAAGCTGCAGGTTCGCGTCGAGGCGATCAATCTGCTTAACAACCCGTATTTCTCGGGCTTGAATCTGGATCCGACCAACGCCGCGTTCGGTCGCGCCAATACTCAGCGTCAGCCGCCCAGAGACATTCAGATCGGCGGAAAGTTCTCGTTCTAGCCGGACGCCGGGGTAAGTAGAAAATAACCTGCGTCACATAAGCGACCGAGCTTTTTTAGGGCCGATTATGTGACGCATTTTTTTCAGCAAAGTTAATGAGGTTCAAACGGTTCGCATTGCTGATATTTTGGATGCTGACGTTGGCGGCCGCCGCCGCCGCGGCTGATATCGTGGTGGCCGCCGACGGCAGCGGCGATGTCAGGAGCGTTCAGGCGGCGATCGACCGTGTACCGGACGGCAACGGCCGGCGATTTACGATCGCTGTCAAACCGGGCACTTATAACGAACAGATCCGGGTGCCGGCGAGCAAGCCGTACATATCGCTCGTCGGTGAAAGTGCCGAGCGGACGGTCATCACCTTTAGCCTTTCGAACAAACAGGCAGGTTCGACATCAGCGTCGTTTGCGGCATACATCGGCGGGCACGACTTTTACGCCGAGAATTTGACGTTCGAAAACTCTTTCGGCATGGGCTCGCAGGCGGTCGCCGTGCTGGTCGAGGCGGATCGTTCGGTTTTCAAAAAATGCCGCTTTCTCGGCTGGCAGGACACGCTTTACGCCAAGGACGGCCGCCAGTATTACCGTGACTGTTACATCGAGGGCCACGTCGATTATATCTTCGGCAGAGCCGCGGCCGTGTTCGAAAACTGCGAGATACGCAGCAAGGGCGATGGATATGTGACGGCCCCGATGCGTTTTTCGGCCGACGAACCGGCGGGATTTGTTTTCATAAAATGTCTTCTGACCAGCAACAACACCAAAGAAGGCATTTATCTGGGCCGGCCATGGCGAGACTATGGCCGGACAGTTTTTATTGACACGCGAATGGACGCCGACGTGCGTCCTGAGGGTTGGCATCACTGGCTGCCGGAACGCGAAAAGACCGCTTTTATGGCGGAGTACGGATCGACCGGAAAGGGCGCCGATACCGCCGGCCGCGTCAAATGGTCACGGCAATTGACGAAGGCCGAGGCCGACGCCTTCTCGGCCGCTAATTTCCTGAAGGGCAAAGACGGTTGGAACCCGTTGACGGCCAAGGATGACTGGCTCGTCAAGACCAAGCCGGACTGGAAACTGGTGACCTGGAGCGAGGTCTTCAAGCAGGCGCCGCTCTGGTACCAGACCGACGAAGCGGCCCGCATTGCCGACCAGGTGATCATTTACCAAAAGGAAAACGGCGGCTTCGAAAAGAACGTCGATATGGCGCTGATGCTCAATATGAAAGAGCGTGCCGACCTCGCCGCCCGCCGCTCCGACATCAGCGAAACGACGATCGACAACCGTACGACCTACACTCAGGCCGAGTATCTGGGCCGCGTCATTACGGCTAGCCTTTTGAAACCGTCGCCGCCCGCCAACCTGCCGAAGTACATCGACGCCTTCAACAAAACGGTCGACTATCTTCTCGCCTCGCAGTACGAAAATGGCGGGTTTCCGCAGTTCTTTCCGCTCAAGAAGGGCTATTATACGCACATTACCTTTAACGACGACGCGATGATCGGCGCCCTGCGCTTTCTGCGTGAGGTCGGCCGCGGCGGCGAAGATTACAAGTTCGTGGACGCCGACCGACGCGTGAGGTGTCAAAAGGCGGTCGAACGCGCCCTGCCGCTGATACTCAAACTGCAGGTCGTCGCCGGCGGCAAAAAGACCGTCTGGGCCCCGCAGTACGACGAGTTTTCGCTCAAGCCGGCTGCCGCGAGAAAGTTCGAACCGGTCTCGCTGACATCGTCCGAGAGCGTCGGCATCGTCCGTTATCTGATGGACGAACGCGTGCAGACGGCTGAGATCCGCGACGCCGTCGAATCGGCCGTCCGCTGGTTCGAGGCAAATCGCATCAACGGCTACCGCTGGGAGCGGGTCAAGGGGGCGAACACGCTCATCGCCGACAAAACCGCCGGCCCGATATGGGCGAGATTTTACGAGATCGACACGATGCGGCCAATTTTTATCGGCCGCGACTCTGTCATTCATTACAATGTATCTGAGATCGAGGCCGAGCGCCGCGACGGTTACGCGTGGTACGTCGATTCGCCCCGCGAACTGCTCGAAAAGGCGTATCCGAAATGGAAAGCACGTCAAAAATGAATATGACCAGCCGAAGAGAATTTTTGCAATTGATAGCCGCCGGTGGTGCAGGGTTGGCACTGTTTCCGCGGATGTCGTTCGCCCGGGCGGACGGCCCGTGGGAGACCGTTTACCCGCAGATACTGTCGCGTATCGTGCCGCCGAAATTTAAGAAAAAGGACTACCTGATCACAAAATTCGGGGCCAGGGCCGACGGCGTGACCGATTGCCGAGCGGCGATAAACCGGGCGATCGACGAATGCAGCCGAAAGGGCGGCGGCCGCGTGGTCGTGCCGGCGGGACCTTTTCTGACCGGGGCGATCCGGCTCAAGAGCAACGTCAACCTGCATATTTCAAAAGGGGCGACGCTCAAATTCTCGACCGACCCCAAGGCATATATGCCGATCGTCCACACCCGCTGGGAGGGAATGGAGCTGATGCACCTCTCGCCGCTGATCTATGCTTATGAGCAGGCCAATATCGCCATCACCGGCGAGGGTACGCTCGACGGCCAGGGCAAGTCGTTCTTCTGGAAATGGCATGGCAACCCCAATTACGGCGGCGACCCAGCAAAGCTCAGCCAAAAGGCGGCACGCGCACGCCTCTACGAGATGATGGACAACAACGTGCCGGTCGAAAAACGCATCTTCGGCGGGCCTGAGGATTATCTGCGTCCGCAGTTCATACAGCCCTATAGGTGCAAGAATGTGCTGATCGAAGGCGTAAAGATCGTCGATTCGCCGATGTGGGAGGTCCATCCCGTCCTGTGCGAGAACGTCACGGTCCGCAAGCTGCACATTGCCTCGCACGGGCCGAACAACGACGGCTGCGATCCCGAATCTTGCAAAGACGTGCTGATCGACGAGTGCTTTTTCGACACCGGCGACGACTGCATCGCGATCAAATCCGGCCGCAATAACGACGGCCGACGGATCAACACGCCGACCGAGAATATTATCGTCCGCAACTGCACGATGAAGGACGGCCATGGCGGCATCACCGTCGGCAGCGAGATCTCGGGCGGCGTCCGTAATCTGTTCGCCCACGACAATCTGCTCGACAGTCCCGACCTTTGGACCGCGATCCGCGTCAAGAACAACGCTTCACGCGGCGGCAAGCTGGCAAATTTTTACTACAAGAATAACAAGGTCGGCCAGGTCGGCCGTGCGGTCATCGAGATCGATTTTAATTACGAAGAGGGGGCAAAAGGTGCCTTTACACCCGAGATGAAAGGGCTCTACATCGACGGTTTGACGTGCGGCTCGGGCAATCGAGCTCTTGATCTGCAGGGGTTTGAGAACGCCCCGATCTACGACGTCGTGTTAAAGAATTGCACCTTCGGCGAGATGAAAAACCCGAGCGTGATCAAGAACGTCAAGGGCCTCAGGCTCGACAATGTCCGCATCGGCGGCAAGGTGATCGATAAGCTCTAGATGGCAAAGATCGTATTCATAGCGGTACTTATCACGTCTCTGACGGCCGCCGCCGCCGCTCAGAGCGGGCCGGTCAAGCTGTTTTTGGCGGGTGACTCGACCTGTGCCGAAAAACTGCCGGAAAAGAGGCCCGAAACGGGTTGGGGCGAGATGCTCGGGGCCCATTTCAAGGACGGAAAGGTTAAGATCGAGAACCGCGCAATGAATGGCCGCAGCACAAAGACGTTTATCTCCGAAGGCCGCTGGCAAAAGATCATCGACGAGCTGCGAAAGGGCGATTGGGTCTTCGTCCAGTTCGGACACAACGACGAATCGAAAGAAAAGGGCGAGCGGTACACGCCGCCCGACGCTTTCAAAGCCAATCTCGAACGCTTTGTCCGCGAGGTCCGGGCAAAGAGTGCGAACATCGTACTGCTGACGCCCGTTATGCGGCGAAAATTTGATAAGGACGGCAAGTTTGTCGATCAGCATCCGGCCGAGTACCCCGAGGCGTTTCGTGCCGTCGCCCGCGACCTGAAGGTGCCGCTCATCGATATGCACCGCCTGAGCGAGGCCGTACTGGTCAAATACGGCCCCGAAGGGTCAAGATCGTTGTTCCTGCAGCTCAAACCCGGCGAGAACGTCAATTATCCGAAGGGCATCGAGGACAACACCCATTTTAATCCGGCTGGTGCCGAAATAATGGCAAAACTCGTCGCGGACGGCATCCGCGACGCTAAATTGAAGCTGCGTAAATATCTGAAATAATGAGACTTATAATCGCAATACTGTTACTCGCCTGCTGCATGATGCCCGGCTTCGCCCAGACGGCCCCGCTGTCCGAGCGGCTCGCCGAAACGGCGATGACACGGATCTGGGTCGATCAGCGAAACGCTCCCGGCATACCGCCGAAGTGGAATTATGAGCAGGGCGTCATCCTCAAGGCGATCGAGCAGATGTGGTACGCGACCGGCGACGCCAGGTATTTTCGCCACATCCAAAAGGGCATGGACTATTGGATCGACGAAAAAGGCGGCCATAAGGACTATGACCTCGACGAGTACAACATCGACCACGTCACGCCCGGCACGGCGATGATGACGCTCTATCGCGTCACCGGCAACGAGAAGTACCGCAAAATGGTTGACCTTTTCCGTGCTCAGCTCCGCACGCATCCGCGAACCAACGAGGGCGGCTTTTGGCACAAAAAGATCTATCCGTACCAGATGTGGCTCGACGGGCTCTATATGGGCCAGCCGTTCTACGCCGAGTATTCACAGGTCTTCGGCGAGGATAATTGGAATGATATCGCGAATCAGTTCGTCTGGATGGAAAAGCACGCCCGCGACCCAAAGACCGGCCTGCTCTACCACGGCTGGGACGAGTCGCGGCAGCAGAAATGGGCCGACAAGACGACCGGCCGATCGCCGCATGTCT
The DNA here is from genome assembly GCA_937941715.1 of uncultured Chloracidobacterium sp. GTDB lineage: Bacteria > Acidobacteriota > Blastocatellia > Pyrinomonadales > Pyrinomonadaceae > OLB17. The sequence goes on from CALDGX010000247.1 coordinate 21,681, forward strand.
GGGGCCGTGCGATGGGCTGGTACGCGATGGGCCTCGTCGACGTGCTCGAGTTTTTTCCGAAGGATCATCCGCGGCGGCAGGAACTGATCGACATCCTCGCCCGCGAGGCGGCAGCCATCGAAAAAGTGCAGGACGCCCGCTCGGGCGTCTGGTGGGACATCCTCGACCTCGGCGGCAAGGGCAAGAATTATCTCGAATCATCCTGCTCGGCGATGTTTGTTTACGCCATCGCCCGCGGCGTTCGCGAGGGCTATCTGCCGGAGCGCTATATGAAGGTCGCGACACGCGGATGGGCAGGTATTCAGAAGGAATTTATCCGCACCAACGCTCAGGGACAGACCGACTGGGAAGGCACGGTCTCGGTTTCGGGCCTCGGGGGCAATCCGTACCGCGACGGCAGCTTTGACTACTATATGAGCGAAAAGCTGCGGACGAACGACGCCAAAGGCCTCGGCCCGGCGATCCGGGCGGCGCTCGAGATGGAGGCGTATCAGCGGGGCCGGCCCGGCCGCGGCAAGACCGTTGTCCTCGACGATTATTTCAACCACGAGATACGAAAGAGCAAGGCGACCGGCCGCGATGAGGCGTGGCACTACAAATGGGATGAGCGGCCCGACGCCGGTTATTACGCCTGGGGCACGATGTTTCGCGAACTCGGAGCCGGTATCAGCCAGCTCTCCGCCGCACCGGACGCAAAGAACCTCGCGGGAGCAAGTATATACATCATCGTCGATCCCGACACCGATAAAGAGACCGCCAAGCCCAATTTCGTCGAGCCTCAGCATGTCAAGGCGATCACTGATTGGGTAAAACGCGGCGGTGTACTCGTCCTGCTCGGCAATGACGCCCAAAATGCCGAACTTGACCGGTTCAACACGCTCGCCGGTGCTTTCGGCATACGGTTCAACAAGGACCGCAAGTTCGAGGTCGTCAACAACGATTACAAAATGGGCGGTATCGACATCGCACCGGGCAGCGAGATATTCACCACGGCCCGCAAGATATTCGTCAAGGAGATCGCGTCGCTTTCGCTCACGGGCAAGGCTCGCTCAGTGCTCACCGCCCGCGGCGATAACGTGATGGCGGTCGCCCGGCACGGCAAAGGAACGGTTTTCGTGCTTGGCGACCCGTGGCTCTATAACGAGTATGTCGATGGCCGCCGCCTGCCGGCCGAATTCGAGAATTTCAAGGCCGCCCGCGACCTCAGCCGCTGGCTGATCGCCCGTGCGAAAGGAAAATAAGTTATGAGGATCAAATTTATCGTAATCGCTGTAACGGCCGCTGTCTTCGCTTCGGCAGCAAACGCTCAGACGCGGCAGCCGTCCGCGCCGAAGGGACCGATCGTCATCAAGTCGAAACAGCAGGTCGCCGACATTCAGAAGTCATTGGAAAAAAAGCCCGGCAATACTAACGAAGATGTCGTCGCCGCGGCGGGCAAACAGACGCGCGTCGCCGTATTTCACGACGAAAAGCGTGTTGACGACCTCAATGAGGTCCACGACGGCTCTGACGACGTTTACTACGTGCTGGAAGGAACGGCGACACTGCTGCTCGGCGGTTCGCTCGTCGACCCAAAGGAAACGTCGCCCGGCGAATGGCGGGCGAAAACCGCCGTCGGCGGACAAAGGTACGTGATCAAGAAAGGCGATCTGGTTTTCGTGCCGCGGGGTACGCCGCACCAGCGGACCGTAACCGGCAAGGGCTTTTCGATGATATTGATCAAGATATTTGAGACGGCTCAGCCGGCAAAATAGCGCCGGCCGGCAAATTTCGACATCACGCACGCGAGGGGCTATAATTGCGCATCGTCGTGCTGAAAAGGGGCAAATGACAAGGAACGGACCGGGAATTTTCAAATCGTTGGAATCACAGGAGCGGGCGACCACCGCCGAGGGCGTCGTCGCGCAGCTCAAGGAGATGATCCATCGCGGCGAATTGAAATTCGGCGACCGCCTGCCGCCGGAACGCGACCTTGCCAAACTGCTCGGCGTCAGCCGCCCGACATTGCGGGCCGGCATCAGGTCGCTGACGGCCGTCGGCATTTTGCAGTCAAAACAGGGAGCGGGGACATTTGTCGCCGAGGCCGACGAATCGCCGACGCTTGACAGCAGTTCGCTGCGGATGATGGCCGCCCTTCACGGTTTTACCTCCGACGAGATGTTTGAGGCCAGGCTCGCGCTCGAAATGCATATTGCCGGCCTCGCGGCCGAGCGTGCGACCGCCGAACAGATCACCCTGATGAGCGAGGAGATCGCCGGGATGTACGCGTCGCTCGACGATCCGGAACAGTATCTGGTGCACGATATGCAGTTTCACCAGACGGTGGCCGCGGCCTCTAATAACCGCATTCTCACCTCGCTGATGAATATGGTCGCGACGATCCTTTTTGATTCACGCAGCAAAACGGTCCACCGCGCACTCGACCTCAAACAGTCGGCCGAGCAGCATCAGAACATCTACCGCGCCATGCGCGAACGCGACGCGCAGGCCGCGAGTGCCGCCATGCGTGAGCATCTGATCGAAACGCAAAAGGCTCAGCGGCTCGAGGAGCAGCAATCCGCCGCGGCCGAACGCAAGCGCGCCAAGTAAGAACAACACACGACCGCGATCTTTTTAGTACCGGACAGAATTATGCCGCAAAAGCTAATACTCGTCTTATCACTGCTGTTTGCCGCCGCGGCAAATGCCCAAACGGTGTCGAAGGTCCGGGCCGCAGATAACGGCGACGGTACATACAAAAATCCGGTCATCAACGCCGACTATTCCGACCCTGACGCGATCCGCGTCGGAAATGATTATTATATGACGGCGTCGAGCTTTAACTCGGTGCCTGGCCTTCCGATACTTCACTCAAAGGACCTCGTTAACTGGCGGATCATCAATCACGCGATCCGCGAATTAGAGCCCGCCGATGTTTTCGCCCGACCGCAGCACGGCGGCGGCGTCTGGGCTCCGGCGATCAGGTACCACAACGGCGAATATTACATTTACTACGGCGATCCGGACTTCGGGGTATTCATGACGAAGGCCAAGGATCCCGCCGGTGAATGGTCCAGGCCGCTGCTCGTCAGGGCCGCCAAGGGCTGGATCGACCCCTGCCCGTTCTGGGATGACGACGGCAATGCGTACCTCGTGCATGCATTTGCGGGCAGCCGGGCCGGGATCAAGAGCGTTCTCGTCGTCAATAGAATGAGCCGCGACGGAACGCGGCTGCTCGACGACGGCGTAATGGTCTTCGACGGGCACGACGCTGATCCAACGGTCGAGGGGCCAAAACTCTACAAACTCAACGGCTATTACTACATCCTCGCTCCGGCCGGCGGCGTCGCGACGGGCTGGCAGCTCGCCCTCAGGTCAAAGAACATATACGGCCCGTACGAGCGCAGGGTGACGCTCGCACAAGGCAAGACTGCGATAAATGGCCCGCATCAGGGAGCTCTGGTCGACACGGCGTCCGGCGAATGGTGGTTCCTTCATTTTCAGGACCGAGGGCCGTACGGCCGCGTCGTCCATCTGCAGCCGACCGTTTGGAAGGACGGCTTTCCCGTGATGGGCCTCGACGCCGACGGCGACGGAACCGGCGAACCGGTAATGACATTCAAAAAACCGAACGTCGGAGCGACGTTTCCGATAATGACGCCTCAGGACAGCGACGAGTTTGAAGGTGCGGCGCTCGGCCCGCAATGGCAATGGCACGCAAATCCTAAGGCCGAATGGGCCTTTCCATTCCCGACTCGCGGCGTCCTGCGGATGAACTCGGTCGAGCGTGAATTAGGGGCCAACAAACTTTGGGAAGCCCCGAACCTGCTGCTGCAAAAGTTTCCGGCTGATGAATTTACGGCCACGGCCAAAGTGACGCTCGCTGCCAGGGTCGACGGCGAGCGTTTTGGCCTGATCGTAATGGGAGCCAACTACTCGCTCATCGGCGTCGAGAAACAGGGAAATGCGTTGATGGTACAGCGGTCCACGGCGATCGACGCCGATAAAGGAATTTTAGGCGACCTCGGACGTGCCGAGACGCTTTCGGGCGACGTTTCGGCACCGTTCTATTTGCGCGTCGCGGTCGCAAAGGGCGCGGTATGCACATTCAGCTACAGCTCCGACGGCAAGAGTTTCAAGGTGCTCGGCGACAGTTTTACGGCTCGCGAAGGCCGTTGGATCGGTGCCAAGATCGGTTTCGTCTTCACGCGTCCGGCCAGATTTAACGATGCCGGTTCGGCCGACATCGACTGGATCCGATTCGAACCCAACCGCTGACCGCCACAGGCATTTTGGCAAACAAAAGCACGAACAAGGACCGGCCTTGCTCGTGCTTATTTCGTGTCAGGCTGCGGCCAAGGCGGCTTAGTCGTAGCTGATATTGGCGGGCTCAAGTTTGGGGGCCAAAAGGTGGATGATGAGCAAAGCTACCAGATAAGCTGATGCTGCGATGATAAAGATCGGGACGTAACTGCCCGTCCGGTCGAGGATATAGCCGACCAGCGGCGAGATGATCATACCGCCGACGGCTCCCATCATGCCGCCGATCCCGACGACCGAACCGACCGCCTGTTTCGGGAACATGTCGGACGAGATGGTAAAGATATTGGCTGACCAACCCTGATGGGCGGCCGCCGCGATGCCGATCAATATAACAGCGACCCAGAGGTGCGACGTGATCGAGGCGAACACGATCGGCACGACCGCCAGTGCACAGATGAGCATCGCAGTCTTGCGCGAACGGTTGATCGACCAGCCGCGTTTGATCAGAGCTCCCGAGATATAGCCGCCGCCGATGCTGCCGACGTCGGCGATGATATAAATGACCGCGAGCGGAATGCCGAACGTTTTGAGGTCGAGGCCGTGCTGCTTTTTGAGAAAATCGGGCAGCCAGAACAGATAGACCCACCAGATCGGGTCGGTCAGGAATTTACCGATGCCGAAAGCCCACGTCTGCCGGTGCGGAAACAACCGCCGCCATGCGACCTTTTGCGTCGGCTCGGGCGGATCTGACTGTATGTAATCGAGCTCCGTCTTTGAGAGGCTCTTGTGCTCCTCGGGCCGTTTATAAATGAACAACCAGAATGCGAGCCAGATAAAGCCGATGATGCCGGTGAAGATAAACGCCTCGTACCAGCCCCAGGCGATGACGATCATCGGCACGAGCAGCGGCGTGGCCAGGGCTCCGACGTTGGTGCCGGCGTTAAAGATGCCCGTCGCCAGTGCCCGCTCCTTCTTGGGAAACCACTCGGCGACCGTCTTGATCGATGCCGGAAAATTGCCGGCCTCGC
>CALDGX010000248.1 GCA_937941715.1 uncultured Chloracidobacterium sp.
TTTCGGGCTTTGCCCGTCTCGCAGTACGGCCCCGTGACGCCTGACGGATTAGCCGGCATCCCGGTTTGATCGGGTGACTTCCGGATCGTTGCGGGCCTGAATGACGCGAATCGGCGATTTTGTTACACTTTTCGCTTGGCATGCGGACGGAAACGTAATGAACGCCTTTTGGCAAAAACTCAAAACAACGCTCGAGATGATCAAATTCGAGCACACACTCTTTGCCCTGCCGTTCGCGTTCATGGGAGCGATACTGGCGGCGAACGGTTTTCCGTCGTGGCGGCAGGTACTTTGGATCACGGTGGCGATGGTCGGCGCACGCTCGGCCGCGATGACGTTTAACCGCATCATCGACCGCGACATCGACGCTAAAAATCCGCGGACCGCCGGCCGCGAGATACCGTCGGGCAAGCTCTCGGTCGGTTTTGCCTGGATATTCCTATACGTTTCGATCGGGCTGTTCCTGCTTGCTTCGTACTCGCTCAACTGGCTGACGTTCGCACTCTCGCCGGTCGCGTTGATCGTCGTGCTGGGTTACTCGTACGCCAAGCGTTTCACGGTCTTTGCACACGTTTTGCTGGGCCTTGCGCTCGCCATCGCACCGTCGGCCGCGTGGATCGCCGTTCGCGGTTCGCTCGACGACGAACTGCCGATACTTCTGTCATTATTGGTGCTGATGTGGACCGCGGGGTTTGACGTGATGTACGCGTGTCAGGATTTCGAATTTGACCGAAAGAGCGGGCTGCACTCGATACCGGCAAGATTTGGGATCGCCAATTCGCTTTGGATCGCTCGGCTGTTTCACCTACAGGCGTTCATCGTACTGGTCATTTTGTATCTTGTCAGCAGCCTCGGGTGGCTGGCGCTTGCCGGCGTGGCGGCCGTCGCGGTTCTCCTGCTGTACCAGCACACGCTTGTGCGTGCAAATGACCTGAGCCGGATGAACGCGGCATTTTTTACCACGAACGCGTTCGTCAGCGTGATCCTCTTGCTGACCTTCGGCGGTGCGGTATTTATGGCCAGATAGTCTGCCTTTTCGGCCGCAGATACTAGGCGAGTTTTGCCTTGACCGTTTCGCTGACGACGCGTCCGTCGGCCGACCGACCTGCTAGATTGGCGAGCGTCGCCTTCATCACCAGCCCCATGTCCTTCATCGAGGCGGCTCCGGTTTCGGCGATCGCGGCATCGACCGCCGCGGCGATCTCCTCAGCGGTCGCGGCCTGCGGCAGATAGACCTCGATGTGGGCGATCTCAGCTGCTTCTTTGGCGGCAAGCTCCGGCCGGCCGGCCTTTTCGTACGATTCGATCGAATCGCGCCGCTGCTTGACCAGCGACTGCAGTGCCTTGGCCACTTCGTCATCGGTCAATTCGCCGCCTTTTTCGATCTGCCGGTTCGTCAGATTTGCCTTGACCATCCGCAGAGTCGAAAGTTTGTCGGCGTCCTTGGCCTTCATCGCCGCGGTCAGGTCTGAAATGATCGTATCTTTTAAGCTCATGCAAATAGTCTAAGGTCACCGACGATGATACTCAAGCCGCCGGACCGAGCCGAAAAGTGTCGCGTGAGGGACGCAATATGCTAATCTGTCAGTTCTTTTATGAAGCTACGCTGGCGATTCGGGATCATTGCAGGGCTGTTCTTGGCGGTCTTTTCGCTGTATCCGCAGATGAAGATGATCTATCTTCGCGGAGCCGACTGGCAGGGCCACTATGCCTATAACGACATCGACGAGGTGGCGTACGCATCGTACCTGAAAGCCCTGATCGACGGCCGCCCGCGTAAGAATGACCCGTACACCGGCCGCGACGATTCGGCCGATCACCCGCAGCCCGAATCGCTGTTCTCGATACAGTTCGCCGGCCCGTACACGATCGCGATACCGGCCCGCATCCTCGGCGTCGGGGCGCCGTGGGCGATGACCCTGGCCGGTGCGTTGGCGGCGTTTTTGGCGGCGTTTGTCATCTTTTGGTTCGTCGGGATGGTGACCGGCGACGACTGGTACGCGATGGCCGCGGGCCTTGTCGTCCTGGCGGGCGGAGCCCTGTTCGCCGGCGAAGGAGCGATCGGAGAAATCCTCGGGATCGGATATTCATATCCGTATTTTCCCGGATTTCGGCGGTATATCCCGGCGATGGCGTTCCCGGCGTTCTTCGGCCTGATAGCGCTGATATGGAGGCTGCTTGACCGCGGCCCGAACGACCGCCGCAGCGTCCCATCCGGGCCGCAAATTCTCCTGGCGGCGGGAGCGTCGGTGTGTTTCGGCTACACGGTCTTTTCGTACTTTTACGTCTGGACCGCCGCCGCGGCATGGCTGGCATGCCTGGTGCTGAGTTATCTGATCCTCAGGCCCGAGGGCTATCGGCGCGACCTGATATGGATATTCGGGATCGGTGCCGGTTGTATCGCGTTCCTGGTGCCGTACGCATACCTTCTGTCGCAGCGGTCGCACACGATGGACGATGTCCAACTGCTCGTTATGACCCATGCACCGGACCTATTCCGGGTGCCTGAGGTGATCAGCTACGCGGTGGTCGCCATCCTGATGGCGGCGGCATTGATCGGCGTTATCGAGTTGAGGGAACGCTCGAGCGTTTTCGCACTCTCGCTGGCACTGGTGCCGATCGCGGTCTTTAATCAGCAGGTCATCACGGGCCGTTCGCTGCAGCCGATCCATTACGAGGTGTTCATCGGCAATTATGTCGCCGGGCTCGCCCTCGCGGTATCGGTCGGACTGGTGATCAAGGGGATCGACAGCACGTCGCGGTTCAGGCCGGCGATCGCGGTTTTGGCCGCCGCGGCCGCCGTCTGGGGGTTTGTCGAGTGCCATTACACGGTCAGGGTCCTCGACGACGTCAACGTGCTCAGGGACCAGCAAATGCCGGTCGCTCGGCGATTGACCGAACTAGCCGGCAATTCACCGGACCGCTTTCAGCAATCGGTGCTGCACTTTGGGATAGCCGAGGCGGACGACCTGCCGACGATCGCCCCGCAGGCGACGCTCTGGGCGAGGCATCAGCACGTTTTTGCCGGCGTCACCTGGCAGGAAAATAAGGAACGCTATTATCAATACCTGAATTATCAGGGAGTGCCGCCAAGGCAGCTCGCGGCCGGGATGAAGACCGGCGACGATTTTGTCTCGGTTATCGCGCTCTTCGGCTGGGGCCGGCATACCGACCGTCTAAACGCCGCGTACAAACCGCTGACCTTTGGCGAGATCGACGCCGAAGCCCTCAGGTACGCCGACTATGTCCGGGATTTTGACCCGGCCAAGGCCGGCAACCGTCCGCCGGACTATCTGGTGTGCGACGCCGAAGATCCGCCCGACCTTGCCAATGTCGATAAGTGGTTTGAACGCGACGCCGGCGAGAAACTCGGGAAATATATGCTCTATCGCCTCAAACTCCGTCAATGAGGCAAAAAAAGGCCGCTTTCTTAACAAAAGCGGCCGGAGTCGGTATTACTTAAAAATATTAAAACTACTAAGCTGCGAGTAGATCGTTTGACGTTTCCGCAAACACTCGGCGCCCATTCAGGGCATCATCTATGATCTCGCGAACGGCTGAGGCGTCAGGATTGACGTCCATTCGAACGCAAGCCCTGAGATGTCTGATAATGCCTTCCGTCGCGATCTCAAGAGTATCGCCCGTCAATTTTGAAAAACGGCGTGCTTGGATGTGATCGATCTGCAAGACTCTGTCCTGCAAACTCATTGGTCTAGCTGCTGCCACGTTTTATTCTCCTTTATATAAAATTCTCCCGATCCCGAGAGATCCCATTCCATAAATGTCCAATGGAACGGCCGATTCACGTTAAAAACGCAAAACGGAAAAAATAAGTTGAAATCCTCAACCTTTACGTTGCAGGGATAATGCGCCTGTTATCTTCCTTTCAACTTGTAAGAAGATGGTAACAGAGATTTTGCCGGTTTGTCACTACTTTTTTTTTGCGAAAAGGCAATTTTTTTCGTTTTTCGGGCAAAAACGCAAAAACGGCAGACCACAAGGCCTGCCGTTTCGCTTAAAGCGTACTACGAAATGTAGTGGTCTTAGCTGACCGCGTCTTTCATCGCTTTGCCCAGACGGAACTTAACGGTCGTCTTGGCAGGGATCTTGATCGTAGCGCCGGTTGCCGGGTTGCGGCCTTCGCGGGCCTTACGGGTTGCCTTGACCAATTTGCCAAAGCCCGGAAGGGTGAATTCGCCGTTCTTCTTAACTTCGGCCGTGGCCAAAGCTGCCAGGGCGTCAAACATACCTTTGACGTCGCTCTTCTTGCATCCCGTGCTGTCAGCCAAGCTGCCGATGATTTCCGTTTGTGTCATACGTGCCATAATCTATCTATCCTCCAAGTGTGGTTGTGAATATTAAAAACTTCTTCAGTGAAATGTCTTGTCGCGGTCAACCCGCAAAATGGTGCAACGACCAATCACAAACTGCCTGACTGGTCGGGGCGGCAAGATTCGAACTTGCGGCCTCACGGTCCCAAACCGTGCGCACTACCAGGCTGTGCTACGCCCCGTCTGTCTCACTCCAGAAACGATTCCAAGTGTCGAATTCTAAGGCTGAAAATGCGTCGGGTCAAGTCAAAGTGCCGAATTATCGCGTAAAAACGGGATTATTTCGGCCAAGGCGCGTGCACGGTGGCTGATTTGGTGTTTATCGGCAGGCGAAAGCTGACCGAAAGTCAGGTCGCGGCCCTCGGGCACGAATATCGGATCGTACCCAAATCCGCCCTCGCCGAGTGGTTCCTGAGCGATCATACCCCCGCAAACACCCTCGGCAGTGTGGACGATATTTCCGGCCGGATCGGCGATCGCCATGCTGCAGACGAAACGCGCCCGACGGTCGGAGCTGCCTGACGAGGCGATCTCGTCGAGGATCATCGCCATCTTTTGACCAAACCCGAGGCTCTCGCCGCCGTACCGCGCCGAAAGCACTCCCGGCCGGCCGCCGAGGGCGACGACCTCGAGCCCGGAGTCATCGGCGAGCGTGTAGGTTGCCGTTATCCTTGCGTACTCGGTGGCCTTCAGCGCGGCATTCTCGGCAAATGTGGATCCCGTCTCCTCGACCTCCGGAACATCGCCGAGGCTGTGAAGACTGGAAAGTTCGATCGGCAATCCGGCAAGCAGGCTGATCAATTCGTTCAGTTTTCCCTGATTCAAAGTTGCCACCGTCAGGCGGCGGATCGGTTCGGTCAACGGCATATACCGATAATATATACGCTGCGTGAGGCGGGCGTCACGGCCCGAGGCGATTTCCATTGCCAACAGCGGTAAAATAAATGTATAAATAGAGTTAGCGGTCCGTTCTGTCGGCCGCCTCTGCTTGTTCGCTCTTTTACGGGGAAATCACACATTGCGATCCGCCATCACTGAACAAAACACAGCCGCCTCGGAGCAAATGCAGCCGGATCCGTCATCGGCCGGGGGCAACGCCGTTCTCGAATTGGCAGGCTGGACCGCCGGCCTTGACAGCTATTTGTCCGCGGCTGGCGACGCCTTTGGCGACCGGGCTGCCCAAGGGGCGGGCACGGACCTGATCCGCGACCTTCGGCTATCGCACAATGTCCTCCAACGGTGTTCGCGTCTGGTGTTGGAAGCATCGCTCTCGGACGACGCCCTGAGGCCCGAGTACCGTTTGTCGATGGAGGAAATGCTTGAGTTTGGGGCGGCGCTTCGCGAACCCCTACTGCTGGCGGAAAGCCTCCAGAGTGCGGACTCGCTCGGGCTTGCGGAATGGCAGGCGTGGTGCCGAGCGTTTGTCGGCCGGCTGACGTCGGTCCCGGCATACGCCAAACTTATCGCCATTACGGAAAGCGGCGGGAACGAGCACCTTCCGGAGGTGCTGCAGCGGACCGTATTGGGCACCCAGGGCGCCGAGCGGCCCGAGTTCGCGGTGATCCTGCCGCGGTTCGGCCGGATACTCAGGCTACTGGACATCGTCGGCCGAATGCTGGCGACGGACGAACCGCTGAAGCCGTCGCTCCTGCTGTTTTCACGCATCAACGAGATGACGCAGGAGCTGATAGCTCATCTTAATCACCGTGTCGAGCGCTCGGGCGATGCCGAAGACGAATTTACAGCCGCGATCGACGGGGCGTCGTACATGGCGTCGATCGAACTTAAAAAGGTGGTTCAGCTCGAACTCGCAGGACTTACTTCGGTCAGGCCGGCAACGTCGGTCTATGCCCGGATCGAGGCCGCTCACGCGGTGCTGACCGAGAGCTTTCAGCACATTTTGACGGGATTTGCCCGGCACTTTGAGCCTGCGGCGGACGCGATGGACCTGTTCCCCAATTTTGAGGTGAAACTCAGGCGTTCGCTCAAGCTCCGTAAGGACCTTTACGACATTATGAAACTCGCTCAGCGTGCCGAGCGTGAGCCTGAGCCGGTAAATGTCGCGGCGCTCAATGCGGCACTTGAGACTTATCTCGAAGAGGCGGTCTCGTTCCTTTTCTATAAGGATAAAGAAACGTTCGAGAGATTTGCCGAGGAGATCATCGTCACCAAAGAGAAAAAGGACCTCGTCCCGATCCTTCACCGGTTCGGGGCGTATGTCGAGACGCTGTTTGCCCAGGTCAATATGAGGGCAGTGCTCGAAAAGCACCCTTTCGAGGTGCCGAAACACTGATCCCGACCTATTGCGATCTGAGTGTGCCGAGCGGTTTGCGGAACAGGACATCAAAACTTGCTGCGACCCCCACGGCCATTACCAAGAATGCCGTGACCGCGACGCCGAGCAGCAGCCCGACGGGGTCAAATTCCCATTTGATATTCATCACAAATCGGCTTACTGCAAAGGACAGCGCGGTTGCGAACCCCGCACCGATGATACCCGCCAGCAGGCCGAGCAGTCCATATTCAACAAACAGGATCACCGCCAGAACACGCCGTTTGGCACCGAGCGTCTTGAGGATCGCGTTTTCATAAACCCTCTGAGATTTGGTCAGGGCGATCGACCCGATCAGGATCAGGATGCCGCTAAGCATCACGAAACTGCCGACAAATGAGATCGCGAGGACAAAATTCTCAATCAGCCGCTGGACCGTGGCGATGATATCGGCAACGTCAAAGATCTGGACGTTTGGAAAACGTTCGAGCGTATCCCGCTGCAGGCGTTGGCGCTCGGTCGCCCCCATGTGCTTGAGAACGGTCGCGGCAAAGCTCTGCGGGGCTTTTTCGAGGACGCCGGGCCGGAAGACAAAAATGAACGCGGTCCGGGTGTTGCGAAGGTCGAGCTTTCGGATATTTGCCACGCGGGCGGTGATCTTACGGCCCGAGATGTCGAATGTCACCGAGTCGCCCGCCGAGACCTGCAGGCGGCCGGCCATATCTTCTTCGATCGACACCTCGGGCACGTCCGCCGGAGCGGCCGGCCACCACTGGCCGGAAATGACGCTCTCGTTCTCGTCGAGCTTTTCGCGATATGTCACGGCAAATTCGCGTCCGATCTGCCCCTGCTGCTGGCGCACCTCGCGGTTGGTGTAGTCAAAGGGCTGCCCGTTGACGTACGCGACCCTCGCCCGAACGGTCGGGATGATCTCGGGCTGTTCGGCGGTGCGGTCCGCCAGCAGCTGCCTTAATTCGTCGACCTGGCTCTTTTGAATATCGACAAAGAACATACTCGGCAGTTTCTGGTTGCGGGAGAAATCGAACTCGCGAACCAGATTGGACTGCATCGATTGTACGGCGAGCACGACGAACGCGCCGAGGCCGACCGCAAGCAGGATAATTCGGGTCTGATTGCCGGGCCTGTAGAGGGAATTGATCGCCTGCGTCACCGAAAACGAAGAGAACCGCTTGACGCGGCGGAGCAGCCACGTCAGCACTGCCGCCGCCGAATACAAGATCAGCGACGTTACGGCCAGTCCCGCGAGAAAGAACGCCCCGACCTTTAGCGAACCCGCCTGCCAAACCGCCAGGCCGAGCAGTCCGGCCAGCGACGCGACGCCGAATATCCACTTGGTCCAATCCAGGCGGCTGATGCTCGAGTTATTTTCATCGCGCAAAAGCAGTTTTGGCTTGATGGTCCGGATCTGGAGCAGGGGCAGTGCCGAAAAGAGCAGCGAGATCAAAACCCCGAGCACGGCCCCCTGAAGGCCCGTCGATAAACTCACGGCATACGTCATCTTTGCCGGCATCGCGTCCACGAAACGCCACTTGACGAAGAGCATCGCTGCCTGAGCGAGGCCCACGCCCAAGATGCTGCCGACCGTTCCGAGAGTCAGGATCTGAAGCAGATAGACGGTGATGACACGGGTGCCGCTCGCCCCCAGGCATTTGAGCACCGCGACGGTCTTGCGTTTTTGTTCGACGAACGCCCGGGCGACGTTCCAAACGCCGACGCCGCCCAGGACGAGTATCAAAAGTCCGGTCAGGGCAAGATAGTTCTCGGTGCGTGTGAACTGCTCGCCCATATTCTCTTGCTGTTCGCGGTAGGAGACGGTGGTGATCGTCGTGCCCTTTAAGGTGTCACGCAGCTGGCGGACCAGTTCGCTCGGATTTTCGGAGGTGCGAAACAGGATGCGGCGGCGGATGCGGCCGGTGTTGCGGGTGATGCCGGCCGAGTCAAACGCCTTTTTTTCGATAAAGACTCGTCCGCCCAGCCTGAATCCATTGGTCCCGCCGGGCTCCTCGTCAAAAGTCGCGCGAATGGTGAATTCGCCCTCGCCGATCTTCAACTTGTCGCCGATCTTGACCTTGAGATCCTCCAGCAATATCTCGGCGATCACCGCGCCGTTATCCCGCAGAAGTGCAAAATCGAACGGTTGGCCGCCTGAGACCGTAAACTGTCCGACGAGCGGAAAGGGCGGCTCGATGCCTTTGAGTTCGACAAACTTCACGGACTCATTAGCCGGGTCGGCGGGCCGCACCATTGAGGCGGTGGTGATGGTTTCGTTGCGGGCCTCGACGATGGTCGAATTGCCGATCACGCCCTCGATCTTGGCGATCTCGGCCGGCGAGAAATCATTGGTCGAACTCAACTCGATGTCGGCCGTCAATAGGGCCCGAGCGTCGGTCCCGACCGCTTTGGTCAGATTCTGGATGAGCGAACGCAAAGCTACGACCGACCCGACTCCGAGAGCGATACACAGAAAAAAGAACAGCAGGCGGCGCCAGGAGGATCTGATCTCGCGGATTGTCAGGTTTAGGATGAATCTCATCGGTTAGTTCGCGGCCTACTTGGCAATTTGATCCGGGTTATCCGACGCAGCTTCGGCAAAGTCCGCGATATCACTGTTCAATGTGTCCGAGATCACCATTCCGTCCTTCAGGACGACCTGCCGCTGAGAGCGTGCGGCGAGGGCGTGATCGTGGGTCACGAGCACCAGCGTCACATTGCTCTGGCGGTGAAGTTCGGTCATCAGTTCGTAAATGTGTTGTCCGTTCTTTGAGTCGAGATTGCCCGTCGGCTCGTCCGCCAAAAGGTACTTTGGCGAATTGGCAAAAGCACGGGCGATCGCGACACGCTGTTGTTCGCCGCCCGAAAGCTCCGGCGGATAATGATGTCCCCGATTGGTCAGGTCAACGTCAGCGAGCAGGCTGGCCGCACGGCCGCGAGCGTTCTTGAGCCCAAGTATCTCCATCGGGATCAAAATGTTCTCGTAGGCGGTCAAACTCGGAATAAGATGAAACGACTGAAAGACAAAGCCGATCTTCTCGCTGCGTATCTGTGCAAGTTTGTCGTCCGTTTGGGCGGTGACCTCGTCGCCGTCAACAGTTATCGTCCCCGAACTCGGTTCGTCGAGGCCGGCGATCAGCCCGAGCAATGTCGATTTTCCGCTGCCCGAAGCACCGGTTATCGAGACGAACTGCCCGTCCGGTATCGAAAGTGACACGTCATTTAGAATTGTCAGGTCGTCGGTGCCGGATCGAACGGTCTTGGTGACGTTTTTGAGTTGGATCATATCGCGAAATTTGGCCGCGGCGGCCCACGTTGAATATTAACTTGCGAAAATTGGCCGGACAAGTTTCAATTATTCTGCATCGAAAATTGCTGCGGGCACGTATTAACAACAATAGACTATGCGGATTGTTATTCGATCTTATTTGCTTGTAAGTTTCATTCTTTTGACAATGCTCGGTTCCGGGTGTGCGTCGGCGAGCGGGCCGCAAAACCCGGCCGCGTCGGCGAAGCCGCTTGCCACGCCCGCGATCAGGGTTGACCGGCCGAAGATCGTCGCGTTTGGCGACAGCCTGACAGCGGGTTTCGGCCTGCTCGAAAAAGAATCGTATCCTTATCTCTTGCAGCAGAAGTTGGCGGCGGACGGGTTCGACTTTGAGGTGATCAACGCCGGCGTTTCGGGTGATACGACGCTGGGTGGACTGGAACGGATCGATTGGGTCCTGGAAATGGAGAATATTAAAATTCTCATCCTCGAGTTGGGGGCGAACGACCTGATGCGCGGGGTGCCGCCGGCAAAGGTAAAGTCCAATCTCGATACGATCATCCGCAAGGCCAAGGCGAAGAACGTGCGAGTTCTCTTGTGCGGCATGCTTGCTCCGCCAACGGGAGGCACCGATTACTCTAGAGATTTCATTAACCTTTTCCCGGACCTCGCGACCGAGCACAAGCTCGATTTTCTTCCGTTCCTGCTCGACGGCATTGCGATGAAAAAGGAACTGAATCAGGCCGACGGCATCCATCCGAACGCCGAGGGCGAGCGGTTGATGACTGAGAACGTATATAAAGCGCTGAAACCTATGCTCACAAAGTGAATCCGCTATCGCTTAACCTTCGAAAAAGTTTCTGTATGAAAAAACTGTTATTTACCCTCCTGCTGATCTCGATCAGCACATTTGCGATAGCGGCGCAGGTTCCCGCTCCGACACCGGCGGTTATCAATCAATCGTCATATGTTCGGCCGAATGCTGAAAAGCGGTTCAAACGGTTCGTCAAAGACACGGTCGGTCCGACCGCCTGGATCGGTATCGGTGCCGGAGCCGCTTTTGCCACGGCGTCCGACAGCCCCAAGGAATGGGGCCGGTCCGGCGAAGGATTTGGCCGGCGGGTGGCGTCGAATCTCGGCAAAAACGTGATACGAAACACCGTCATCTACGGGCTCGACGAAGCCCTCAAACTCGACAGCGGCTATTACCGCAGTACGAAACGCGATGTCGGTTCGCGTATCGGCAACGCTCTGCTCTCGACGGTGACGGCACGTAAGCCGAACGGGAAACGGACCGTCGGTGTACCGCGCATCGTGGGAACATTTACGGCGAATCTCGCCGCCAATGAGTTGTGGTACCCGGCGCGATACGATTGGAAGGACGGAATGAAACGCGGCGGCATCTCGCTCGGCGTCAACGCGATGTTCAACCTGGTCAAGGAATTCGTATTCAAGAAATAGTTGACTGAACTCTCGTAACGCGGCGGTACATGATTCGTTTTGCACGGATCGGGCGTTAGAATAGAGTTGCCGACAGGCCGTCGATCGTCGAGAGTGTGCGAGCCTGATCGGATTACACCGTGCAGCTTACCCTTAGAGCCAGATTGAACCTGTTTCGCGAATCGATATCGCTGGCATGGGATTCTGTTCGTGTCAATCGCACCCGTTCGGCTCTGACGGTGATCGGCATCGTAGTCGGTGTTGCTGTCGTTGTGGTGGTGGCCGCTTTGCTTCAGGGTGCTCAGGCATTCGTCGTTAACGCGACGGCCGGATTTGCACCCGACGTACTTCGCATCGAAAAGGCCTCGTTTCAGGACTTCGGGTCGGACGGACAGGCCTTTGTCGAGGCTCAGGCCAAGCGTCCCGACATATTTGTTGACGATCTCATTTACCTGAATGAGCGACTGGGAGGCAATATCACATTCGGTGCCGAGGGCATCGCCGTTCTGCCGGCACGCCGCGGAGCCAAGACACTGACCGGCGTCGCTATTCAGGGCGTCACGCCTAACATCACCGAACTTTCCAATATCAAGATCGCCTACGGCCGCGGCTTTGCCTCGGCCGACGACATATACCGTCGAAATGTCTGCGTCATCGGTCAGGACATAGTTGATGAACTCTTTCCGGCCACGGGTCCGCTCGGCGAGGAGATCCAACTCGGGCAAGTGCGTTATACGGTCGTCGGTGTGGCCGAACCGCGCGGAGCATCGTTCGGTTCGTCGCAGGACGGGTTTGTCCAGATACCTCTCGGAACTTTCACACGCGTATTCGGATCACGGTCCCGGTCGCTTGCGATCCTCGCAAAATCGAAAAATGCCGAGCGATTGTCCCTTGCCGATGTCGAGGAGCAGGTTCGCGTGGCCTTACGCATTCGCAGAAAACTGGTCGGCACCGACAAAGAAGATGATTTCAGCGTTGTGACGGCCAAAAGCGTTCAGGCGTTTTCGGCGTCGCTGACCGGCATCGTCGGGACGATCGTGTATCCGTTGACGGGCATCTCGCTGTTTGTCGGCGGCATAGTGGTGATGAATATGATGCTTTCGTCGGTAACGGAGCGGACGCGTGAGATAGGAGTGCGGATCGCGGTCGGAGCGAGACGCCGCGACATTCTGATCCAATTTTTGATCGAAACGACGACATTGACGGTGATCGGCGGGGCGATCGGTGTGCTTTTTGCCGCGATCATCGTGTGGCTTCTGGCGGCGGTGACAAAATTGCCGTTAAGCCTCCCGGTGTGGGCCGTATTAGCGGCGCTCGGCGTTTCGTGTGCGGTCGGGATCATATTTGGGGTCGTACCGGCACGACAGGCGGCCGCGCTCGACCCGATCGAAGCTCTTCGCTCGGAATGATGTTTTTGGGTGGGACCAAGTGAATATTCAACGCCTAAGTGACACATGGGGGACGGTCATAGACTCGATCCACAGCAATAAGCTGAGGTCGGGGCTGACGCTGACCGGTGTCATAATCGGTACGGCGGTCGTGGCCCTGGTCGGCGCGGTGTTAACGGGCCTGTCGCAACGCGTTCAGGAGGTCTCGGATAAAAGCGCGCCGAATGTGATCTATTTCACCAAACAGGCGCGTATCGGCCCGTCGCTCCAGCAGCCGACGGCTGAGGAAAGGCAGCGAAAGGATTTTACGCTCGACGACGCGATCGCCGTTTCCGAATTAAGCTCGCCGCAGGCCGTTTCGCCCCAAAAGGTCCGCGGCAGCTACGGCCCGTCCGCCAACATTCCCAAACTCACGGCCCGATCACGTGAGGGCATTAACCCGCTGATCCTCGGCGTTTGGGAAAATTACCCGGAGGTGATCAACGTCCCGCTGGAGCGAGGCCGCTTTTTTACCGAGACCGAGCGTCGCGGCCGGGCATCGGTCGCGGTGATCGGATACGGAATTGCCAGGCAGGTGTTTGAGGAACTTGATCCGGTCGGCGAGGACGTCAAGATAGACGGCAAGCTGTTTCGGGTGATCGGCGTACTCGCCCGGTCCAGCGGCGAGGGCGTGATCGGGAGCGATGAACTCGACGAGCGGACCGTGTACATACCGTTCGAGACGGCCGAAAAGTTTTATCCTGAGATCGAAGAAACGCTGATCGCGGTCCGGGCCCCGAACGGCCGCGTCGATGAGGTAACGGACGAGGTGACCTTTCTGTTGCGGCAGAGGCGCGGCCTGAAGTCGTCGGACGCCAATAATTTCGGCGTTAATCGCTCGGAGCAGGTATTCGAGCTGGTCGATGACGTGATCAGCGGCCTGGGTGTCATCGTCATACCGATCGCACTTGCCAGCTTGTTTGTCGGCGGTGTCGGCGTTATGAATATAATGCTCGTGTCGGTAAAGGAACGAACGCCCGAGATCGGCATCCGCCGGGCACTCGGGGCGACGCGGGGCGAGATCTTGACGCAGTTTTTGATCGAGGCCATAACCCTGACCGGGCTCGGTGGGCTCAGCGGTATCGCGGCCGGGCTGTTCCTCGCGTTTGCGGTCCGAAGTATCGTCAGCTTTCCTGCGGCGGTACCGTTTTGGGCGATCGCCGCCGGATTTGGCGCGTCGGTTTTGGTCGGGTTGATCGCCGGATTTTATCCCGCACTTAGGGCGTCGCGGCTCGACCCGGTCGAGGCGATGCGGGGGATCTAGATAAACTTTATGAACGTCACACACCTCGAATGTGCCCTCTGCGGACTGCGGCACGAAGCAAACGCTCTGCATAATCTCTGCCGTGAGTGCGGCAAGCCCTTGCTCCTCCGCTATGATCTCGAATTGGCGGCGAAGACATTGACGCCCGGATCGCTGGCAGCGAGAGAATCGACCTTGTGGCGATACCGCGAAGTTCTGCCGGTCGTCGATGAAGCAAACATCGTCTCCCTCGGCGAAGGCATGACGCCGTTGTTCAAGACCGACCGACTCGCCGCGACATTGCCGGTCGAACTCAACCTCTTCATCAAAGACGAAGGCCAGAATCCGACTCAGTCGTTCAAGGCTCGCGGCATGACAGCCGCGATATCGATGGCGAAAGAGCTTGGCGTTACGAAACTCGCCGTCCCGTCCGCGGGCAATGCCGCCGGAGCAATGGCAGCTTACGCCGCGCTTGCCGGCATGGAAGCCCACATCTTCATGCCCGCCGACACGCCGCGTGCAAACATCGTCGAATGTCAGCAGACCGGAGCCAACGTGACGCTGATCGACGGCCTCATCACCGACTGCGGAGCCATCGTCGCTGCACGCAAAGAAGAAATGGGCTGGTTCGATGTGTCGACCCTCAAAGAGCCGTATCGCGTCGAAGGTAAAAAGACGATGGGCTACGAGCTCTTTGAGCAATTCGGCGGAGCGCCGACACTCTTGTCGGCAACGAGCGACGCTTCGTCGTTCGTGAATGGCCGCGAAGGAAGGCCCGTCGGAGGAACCGACGGTGCGGACAGGAGTGTCCGCGCTCCGTTGCCCGACGTGATAATGTACCCGACCGGCGGCGGCACGGGCTTGATCGGGATGTGGAAGGCGTTTGACGAGATGGAGCAGATGGGCTGGATCGACGGTAAGCGGCCGCGGATGGTCAGCGTGCAGTCGGAGACGTGTGCGCCGATCGTGCGGGCATACCACGCCGGCGAACGGTTTGCCGACGAGTTCGAGAACGCCGCGACGGTCGCCTCGGGGCTTCGAGTGCCAAAGTGCATCGGCGATTTCCTCATCCTCGACGCTGTCCGGGCGTCCGGCGGCACGGCGATCACGGTTACTGACGCCGAACTCACCGCCGCCGTCGCCGAGATCGGGGCCCTAACAGGCATCTTCACCGCTCCGGAAGGAGCCGCGTGCCTGCCCGCCCTACGCAAACTCATCGACCAGAATCTCGTCCAAGAAGGCGAGTCCGTAGTCATCTTCAACACCGGTTCCGGCATCAAATATCTCGAAGCGTTT
>CALDGX010000249.1 GCA_937941715.1 uncultured Chloracidobacterium sp.
AACTTCGCCGGATCTGATCGCTTCCTCGTGAAGCGCAAGGTTGGTGGCCTGAAGCACACCGGCGACTGGATCGGATGATGTGGTGTCTCTGGATGAGAGATGTGACCTAAGCACCTCACCCATGTCGAGCGAATTTAGGAACCGAAACTGAATGATCGTGTTCTTCGGCTTCTCGAATTTCAGTATCGTTTTTAGCTCGTCGATCCGTTGTTCAGTCACGTAACCGTCGATGTAAAGACTGTTCGACGGTTCAAAAATATAGGCCTTTCCATAGCTGCCATCTCGGTAACGGATCGTGTTCCCGTCGAGTCCCGCGATCTCGGTAGGAAATATCCGACCTGCTTCTGCATTCTCGATGAGTTGAGATCCTGATCCTCGGTTAAATGGAGTACGGCTCGATAACGATCTCACTGCCGGGATGAAACGAAATCCGGCTACCAATCCAAGACCGACGGAAAGAAGTCCTCCGAAAAGAGAGATTGCGATTTGCGCGAATGTTAGGTTTGCTGTGTCCATGCTTATTTCCTGTTCGATGTCTTCCAACTTGTCGGTTCGAGTTCGCCTCGGAGCGGCGGTCGATACTCAGTCCATCGGTCTAGCTCGGCGTCAAACTTCTGAGAAAGCCAGTAGGAAGGCTTACTCAAACGCAGATAGTTAAAGATTCCCAAAAGAATCAGAAAAACTAGCAGTCCCAATGGGAATCCCAGCGGAACGTAGCCCACCCAAAGCCCGAAAACAAAAGGAACGATGTAGGCGATCGCAGTGGGGATCAGGATAAACTTCCAGTCGGTAGAGTAGACTCCGAACCGCTTCAGACCACGGAAAACATTAGGTCGTGTTGCACGTCTTCTCATATGGCTTCCTCCTAGAAGTTCGTATCAACTCCGACCGCACGTCCCTGTGCAAGCTGCCAGAACACGGCGACGATCGTTCCGAACGCAAACGACAGGAGCGAACCGAACGCCTGGTTGCCCCATTCCTTTCCGGTCATCTTGTTATAGATCGACCAAGCCACGCCGACCGCTCCTAGACAGAAGAGAATGATCGCCATGAGCTTAAGAGCTTCACGAATGATGTTCGAGAGGTTACTTGCATCTCCGGTAAAGATCGGGCCTTGTGCAGAAGTCAGTTGCGTGAATAGCAACATTAATCCGAGCGGCGCCAGTGCAGGCAAATGTCTTTTGATAAGTGTCAGTAGTTTTTTCATAGTCGTCCTCGCTTTATAAGTTTTCGTTGACGAACCCGGAAAAAGGCACCGGATACGTCAATACTTTCAGTCGCTCTGCAAGGTTCGTGCCGTTCGATGATCGGGCTCGGTGGCCCATCGGTTGCACATCGGTGGCCCATCGGTTGCACATCGGTGGCACATCGGTTGCGAAGGGCGGGTGATATGAAAAAACGAATCACACACCCGATCACATTGTTATTGCTACTTTTTGCTGGTTTCCCTTTAGCTCCTAGAGCGCAGGAAAAACAACTGGTTTCTCGAACTTCACTCGGAAGAATGGATGTACTTTCACGTGCCAAACTGTTCGAGGCGACGATAGAAAGAGCCGCAAAAAGCGAAGGTGTCGACCCGCTCATCCTATGGACTATCGCCTATAACGAAACGCGGTTCCGGCCATGGCTGACCAGTCCAAAGAACGCTCAGGGACTGATGCAGTTCATGCCCGCGACTGCTGCCCGGTTTGGGCTCACGAACCCGTACGAGCCGACCTCATCGCTATATGCGGCAGCGAAGTATGTGAAGTATTTGGGACGCCTATTTGATTGGAGACTTGAGTCTGTTTTAGCCGCCTATAACGCCGGCGAAGGCACCGTCTCTGCGTATCTTTATGGACGAAATCTAAAGTCGAACGGACGAATAATCAATGCCTCGCAACGGAGGACGGTCAACGGTGTCCCGCCGTACAAGGAAACTCTGGGCTATGTTTCGCAAGGCGTGCAGGTGTATCGCTGGCTCAAGCAGCAACGCAGATTCGGCACGCCTCCGATTCAATTCGCCGCCGAGAAATACCCCAAGGGTGAAAGGGAGATCAAGGCAACGGAGGTTCAGGAAAGCAAAGCAATTTCGGTTTTTTACGATCCGCGAACCGGTAGACGGAGCCTGATCTCTCTGGAAACTTCGGGCGAGGCGCAACAACTCAGTTTCGGCCCTGTTATTGTCGGACAAAACATTCCAACAAATTCAGCCCGACGAGCCCGCTCAACTTTCGCCGGAGAAATTGTTTTATCGACTCACGAACGATAGTCGGCGAATTTTCGAGTCAACTGCGGACGACTTTCGCACCGTTCGGCAAATTTTTCTGCCGATGTGGAGTTAGAAACCGGCTATTGACCCGAGAGTGGCTATTTCGCGTCTGGCACTGCGTTTGCCATTAGCCCTTTCGAGACCAAAATCTTATGAAAGCAAATGAAACAAAAATCGAAACGCCTGATACAGGGAACACGGTTAACGGTTCACCAACTTACCTTACTCGCGACCCGGATGACATCGTTACGATCGTATCGCTATTGAAGATCCTCGCCGTGTTGCTGTTTGCCCTCGTTCTGAGCGGCTGCGTAAACATGTTCCTGATCTTTAGAAAGGCAGACCGGATTGTGGTCGATAAATCGAGCGGACGAGTTGTCGAACTAAACAACCGTGATTATGGTTCGACCGAAACCGTCAGCATCACGCCTGACGTTCCAACATCAACTGACAAGAAGTATCTGGTCAAGGAATTTCTAACCGCTCTTTACGAAGTCGAACAAACGACGCGCGAGGCGCAAGTAAACAAACTGCTCCGAATGCTCGACCCTGATCTTTCGATGGCGATGGCCAATCGACTAAAGCAGAACGGCGTTCTCGCTGCCGAGAAGACGGAAAGCGTGAATTCGTCATGGGAACTACAGGACTTATCCGTAGATGAAAGTGATCCATATATTCTGCGAGCGATCGGCACACGCAAGATAAGGCGAAAAGCCTCAGGCCAGGATGTGGAAGAGTCCGTTCAGCTCAAATGTAAATTTCTGCTGAAGGACAGCCCTTCGACCCCGATCCGAAATGACAACAACCTGAGAACCGGATTTACCATTCTCCGGTTTCGTGTCGAACCCGTAAACGGCAAGACCATCTCGCCTTTATCGCTCATCGGCGATGCGGAGGAAACATCATCAGCAATTCAACCCGGCAGTGAAACAACTGGCGGTAAGTAGCAAGGAACAACATCTGAATCATGAAAACTTTAAGCATTTCAAATCTTGGAAAATACACTACGAGGATAATAGGAATATCTCTCCTCGTCCTGTCGGCATTTGGTGTCAATGTTTATCCGCAGAGCCGGAAGCCTGTTCACAAACCTAAGGTAAAGAATGTCGTTCGTCCGGTCTCGACCGAGACTAATCAAATCTTAAATGAAAAGGTCGTAAACATTTCAGCGGTCTCCAAAGAAATACAGCCCGTTGCGGTGGTTAATGCTCCGCTCCCTGATTTCCTGTCGGGAGAAGCAAATGTAACGGTCAACCCGAAGCAGCCTACTGTTGTGCGTCTGGGACTGGCTCAAAACGCAGTTTCTATTGTCGAGTTTCCCGCATCGGACGGAATCTATTACATCCATGAGGGAAACCCCAAGCTTGCGTCAGTGTTTCAGTCTCCGACAAAAGAAACCGACCGATCGATAACCATTTATCCGGGAGAAGGATTCGTCCCTTCAAAAGACGGGGCGACCTCTGCCGCGATCAGCCTGCAGATGCGGTCCGGCCTGGTTTTGATTCTCGAACTGGTACCGGTCAGCGACCTTAAGAAGAATGCTCACAGATGCGTTATCTCATATGACCGTGAAGCAGTTGTCTCGGCGCGGAAGGTTGCAGGACTCGCGTTTGACCTTGGCGGTGACACCAAGAATTCGCCTCCGATCAACTCACGGGCACTATCCAAACTGGTCGGTTCAGCACGGCCCGCCGAAGAGAAGATTTCTGATTCTCCAATGTCGGAGTTGAACTCTATCTCAAACGCTGTTTTCGCCGAAATACCCGAATCAAAACGGGCGGGTTCGAAGCGAGCAATGACCGATGCTGAGATATCGAAGGCTGCAAACAAGCGGTTGGCTGACGTTCTTCGAGATCAAAAGAAGCACCTCTCCGCGTGGTCTTCACCTCTTCACGGTCTGGAACTATCACTGACCCGCGTCACCGATCTCGATTCTGAAAACCGACTTGTAGTTGTTGCGATTCGCAATTCTGCATCAACAAATCTAAGGCTCGTTCGAGGTTCACCTGAACTTCAGATCCAGACGCTCGACAAGGACGGCAACAGCCTTCTTACCACCAAACTCGATCTCCGCTATTTGGAAACAACCGCGTTTGAGGGCCTTGTCCAACCAGGCTCTACTACGTTCTATGCTCTTGTCTACAAATCTCCGCTCCTTGGGGTTAATCAGAAGATTCGAGTCGCCGTTGCTCAAACCGAAGCTATCGACGCCCCAATCTCGGCAACTCTTAACGGATCGAAATAAAGGAGACACGCAATGCAAACTACGTTAACTACAAATTCCGATATTCCGACCGCCTTACCGGACATCGAGGCAGATGAAGAACGCGAGAAAATGTTGCTGGATGATCAGAATGAACTTTCGAAGAATGAAATTGATGATGATGAATTGGATCTTGAAACCGGATCGGAACGAAAAACTTCCCGAACCGCGAAGGTACTAAAAACCGTTGCCGCGTTCACGGTATTCTTGTTATTGATGGGTACAGCGATCACCTGGTTCTTCGGTATGGGTTGGTTCGCTACGCCGAATCCCCAGGCCGTCAATCGAACGAGCCAAAAGGATTCATCTCCGGCTCCAATGACCGAGGATGAGAAACTTAAGGCTGCACTCACAATGGTAGCGTCAAAAGAGCCAATACCAAGCAAGGACTCTGTAATTGGGCAATCCGATGAACCGATATCAGTCGACAAACCCGCTACTATTGACACCGAGTCAAACGATATCTCTTCGATGTCAGCATCGCGAACGAGAACCGAGCCTTCCTTGAATGTTGGCACTGATGTCTCCCCAAGGGACGCTCTCAAACGAGAGGATCAGCCCACCAACCTGGAGACAAAGAAGAATTCTCCACAAGGTAACGACACTCCACTGTCAAAATCTGTATCGTCAACCGAACCCTTAGGGCGCTCGCTGTTCTTTGGAGTCACAAAGGTCAGAGACGAGCAAATTCGCAATAATACTGCGGCGACTACAGCGACAGCCTCGGAGACACCAAAGCCAAAAGTAAATGGCTCACTGCCGTTTGGCTCACTGCTTACGGTCCGCCTTATTGGAGCGATCTACACGCTCAGAAATTCCGGCGGGGTCGTCCGTATGGAATTGACGCAACCGGTTGTAGGAAGAGGTTATTCCTATCCGGCAGGCACGACTCTAATTGGTAATCTACGGGGCGGTGAATCCGTAAGAGCGTTCGTCAACATTATCGGCCTGATCGATCCGGTTTCTGGTGAACTGGTGAAGTTCACCGGCGAACTATTGGGAACTGACGGTGCCTCAGGGATTCCCGGAAACAGGAAAAGAGTCACCGGAAAGTGGACCCGATTCTTTCGAGGCATAAAAGATACTGCCGGCTCGATATTGGGATCGGTCGGTTCGTTCCGTTCAGGTGGAACAGTAGTAATATCTGAGCCGCTGCGTAGAGGATCTGAAAAACTGTCTGAGGACACGAGTCAGTCACTGTTTGGAAACGAACCCGAGGACACGTTCCTAGAGGTCTTAGCCGGAACCACCGGATATGTACTTGTAACGCAACTACCCGAACCGAACACTTCAATTGCCAACGCAGAAACGGGAGCAAAAAAGGAATGATTCCGTTTGACGCATCCCGTCCACAGATCAACCCTCGCGAACTTGTCTCAGACGGAAAGCATGGTGAGCTTTTCAAACTGATGGCTGGACACGGATACGTGCCCGACGAGCAAGTATTCGAAGACTTCTGTGAAAGTCTTAAGTCTGGACGGGCATGGCTTATTTCCGGTACGCGCGGCAGCGGGAAGACTGCATTTCCCGAAGCGTTAGCCGCCGCCTGCAATCTTTCAATGTGTGTTGTTGCCGGACGCGATGGGTTAAAACAGGAAGAGATCCTCTATGACTGGGATATTGAAGAGCAAGCCGTGTGGATGAGAGAACACCTGGCACTCGCAAAACAACTGCCACTTGAAGAGCAGGCCGAGTTTCTCGACAATGCCCGACGCTCTAAGTGGCAGCGCCGATTTCTGATTCTTGGTGAAGTAGGAATGGCATACGACTTGGCGGCAAGCGCGGCGTCGAGCACTCCAATGAAACCACCGCCGGTGTTGATCCTTGATGAAAGCGATAAGTTTGGGGCCAGCATTGAAGATTCACTTCTTATGCCGCTCGAACGTGGACTGATCTACATTCCACGATACGAAGGCGGAACGATAGGCGTTCCCGACTGGAATTCGAGACCGATCGTGATCACGACCTCAAATGATCTGCGCCATAAACTCAGTTCGCCGTTCATCTCAAGACACGTTTACAGCCGCTTCGCGAGTCCTTCGCTGGAAAAGGAGCTTGAGATCTTATCGACTAGGAATAAACGCGCGACTTCAACCCACTTAGCTCTTACAACCAAACTAATAGACGCCGTTCGCGGTATCGCCGGAATGGAAGATCATCCGAGTGTCCGTGAGTCGATCGATATTGTTTCGGCGCTCGAACGCGACTCGGTTGAGTCTCTGAATTCCATGAACTTAATCCGATATTTTTGCTATTTCGTAAAGACCGGCGCGTCCAGAGAACTGCTGACTCTTCAACTCGACTATCTTATGGCGATGACACACGCCTTCCACCCGGACATTGATTCGTGGCTTGGCTCGCGTGATGCCAGTTGGAAGATTAGGTGGCCGCAGCTCGCCGACAATTCGCTATGAATAGAACAGAATCCAAATTGGGGCTTTTTTCGAGGATCAAACAGTCGGTGGTTCGCACTCAATACTCTGGCCTACTGGTAGTCGTTTGCGTGGTCGGCGTCTACGGATTTGTCAGAATCTTGATGCCGCAGAGCGAAACGGCCCAGGTTCGATTTGTTGAGACTCGTGGGCTTGAATTTGAAAAAGAGTCTTCGCCGACCGGACCGCAGACCGAAGACCCGTTCTCCGGACCCGCATATGATAACGCAGTGAGACTCAGAGAAACTTCGGCCTTGGGAATGGCGATCTCGTTGTCTGTGTTGTCGCTTAATGCTCAGAACGGAAGACTCCCAGAGAATGTCGATCGGATAATTCGCCACCTCAATGCAGCCCGACTACTGCCGCCCGGGATTCAATCAAATTCAGCAACCATTGCTTCCGAGCGAAGCACGTTTAATATCGTATATCGACGCGAACCTTTTTCATTTGAGGTACTGGCCGTACCAAAATCCGATCTAGGCTCACAACTACTTTTTAGGTTTCCGCTTCCTCAAAGCGAACCCAACACCGTTCTATACTTTGAAGCGAGCCGCGATAGACCCTTTCCAGCAGCTCTTTCAACTGTTGAACAATTGAGTGCGTCAGGCTGGAGGATACGGCATTGGCGAGGTGATGTGTTATCCCTCACTTCCGCAACATATGACTCGCTGAAAGAACAGAGTGACTTTCTTCGTAGCGAACGGTAACCGATCAAGCTATGTTTTCACGTGAATGGATTGAGAAATTCGATGCTTCCTACGGTATTCCAAGGAAAGC